>JAUSMA010000067.1 GCA_030645475.1 Nitrospirota bacterium | reverse complement strand
ATATTCGATGTGGTCGGTATCTATGGCGGCTCCCTCATCGGAGTGGATTTGTTGGGAGTGAGCGAAGGGGCCTATTGGAACTCGATCGAATCGGCGGTGGAATGGAAAGATATCTACGGCGGCATTCTCAAGTCGATCAGCTTCGGACTGATCATCAGTTGGATCTGTTGCTATAAAGGGTTCTACACGAGACAGAGTGCCGAGGGATTGGGGAGTGCCACGACGGAGGCCGTCGTCTTATCGTCGGTGCTCATCCTCGTCTGGGATTATTTTCTGACCTCGGTCTTGCTCTAATCAGGATGCTGAAAAAATCCACCAGCGGCGTTCTCGCTTCCCTCAGAGGCTCAACGTACCAAAGCGTACGTCTCGCCTCTTCGCTCGCTGCGGCCTTGCTGGATGGCCTTTTTGAGCATCCTGCGGTGGCCACTTCGAGTAGTTTTGGCAGCCAATTTGGAGAAAAGATTGTTTATCGAATGATCGCAGGGGCGGGGTCGAGGCGATCCGGGGCTGGCTTTGGCTGAACCTGGCTCTTGGGCATGATGGCGGTCGCGCTGCAGGTTTTACCCTCTTCGTCGGTCTGGCGGTCCACGATCTTGACGCCTTGGAGATATTCCTGGACGATTTCTTCCCTGGTGAGTTCGATGTCCTGTTCGGTTTCCCGGCCGGTCCGGTCGCGCACCCGGTCGACCATGTGCTCCTTGACCATCACACGAATTTGTTTCGCAAGATCGGTCCGCGCCGACAGTTCCGACACCCGTTGGCAGACCATCTTGCCTTTACTGAGGTCTCCCTGGCCTTTTCCGATGAGGTACTGTTCTTCGGAGTAATGGCCATCGCGTTCTGAGACGCTGCCCCTGCTGCCCGCTTGTTGGTTTGTCTGACTGCCTCGCTCGGCCTGGTGCAGTTGTTGGAATGACTGCTCGGCATGGTGGTTGACCTGTGGCGACCCGTTGCCTGACTCAGCCGATGTCATACCCGATTGCCCGAAGCATGTGATGGCCACCAAGCTGCAATAGAGGGGGACGAAGGTTATTCTGCTCTGCACGAGTTACTTTCCTTTCCCTCTGCCGCCCCCGCCTCCTCGTCCGCCCCCTCCGCCGTGACCTCCGCCTCCCTGTGGGCGCGGCGCAATCTGATAGGGGGTCCGTGGGACCTGGTGCGGAGTCGGCGGATGGATCTGGTTGATGGTTGGAGGCAGGCGATTCATCATGGGTGGCTGGCCTGCTTGGGGTTGGTGCTGCAAAAACTGTTGGAGGGCGCGTGCCGATCTGGAGTTCTGTGGTGCGCTGTTCGATGGCGGCAGGAAGGGATTGATCTGGTGGATGTCCGTCAGCGTTCGTGAGCCTGGCTGATGCGATGGCTGACCAGACTGGGGTTGATTGCCGATTTGCGGCGGCCCCGTCGGTGTGCTGTGAGAAATTTCATTGAGTGTTCGCGGGGTCGTCTGAGACCCAGGCCCCGGCACGATCTGATAACTCGGCATGGTTGGCGGTCTCATGCCCGGTGCAGGGGGGGCCGGTGGCTGTGGCGGTACCGGCGGCTGTTTCGTGGCAAATACTTGTTGTGCCGCGAGAACATGGGGGCTGGTGGGATAGAGGCCCCGTGCGACGTTCAGGAGTGCTTGGGTTTGGGCCAGCCCCACCCAGGGAGAGGGATAGACAGCCGGCGAGACGAGCACCCAATCCGTCCAGGCTTGCGAGACCATGGCGTTGGATTGCACCCGATTCAAGATCTCTTGGCGTTGCTGAGAGGCCTGCTGTGTCTGCTCTGCGGTCGAGGCATTCGACAATGCCTGGTTCGCCGCATCGAGCTCCTGCTGTAGTTGCTCATTTTCCTGCTGCAGCGCGACGAGCTGATGCCGGGCATCCTCGTTCTCCCGCAAGGCTGCAATGGCATTGCTGACTTCTTCCGTATCGATCTGGGCGACCAGATCCGTTTTGACCACAATGGTGTCACCGTCGAGCACCGTGTTGGTATTTTGCTCCAGAATAAGCACGAGACCGGCGGTATAGGTTCGGATCTCGTCTTTCGTGACATCCAAACCGTCCACAACCGTGACGCTTTCGAGGTAGACGGCGACTTGCTCCAGGGCCACCCGTTTGGCCGCTTCAGTGGCCAGGCGGATGGCGTCTTCTCTGGTGTCCCGGTCCCCCATCCGATGTTCACCCTGGGCGGTCACGATTCGGACCTCTGCCAGAGTGACTGATGGCCAGAGAGACAGGATGGTCAATAGGACGATGAGGCTGAAACTCGATGGTGTAAGGTGAGAGAGCGTCACGCGGGTGGGGGGCTGTGACGTAAGAAAGATGTCCGGCATCGCCCTCACCTTCTGGATAGAACTGACGCGCCAGGCGCCGATTCGTTGACAGCCACGAGGTGGAAAGTCAGCATAACACCGACATCGACTTTTCTGCCAGAAGTCGTTCCTTCGCTGCATGAACCCTTATGAACCCTGCCTGTGGGACCCTAGCCTCCCTTGCCTTGGCAGAAAACGCCATGATAGCTTAGAAGTTCCCTTGGAATAGAAAGGACTGATCTGTGAAACTAGCACTCAGCCTCCATCGCGGATGGTCGACTCGAATACTGATCACATCGTGGTTCTCTCTCTGTTTGCTCTTCCAAAGCGGGGCCGCGGTCGAGGCTGCCCCGGCGACGGCTCCTACGGTACCGGTTCAGACCGAGCATGTGATTCTGTTCGTCCTCGAAGGGTTCGGTCAGGACTCGCTGAAGGGCGGCACGATGCCGACTCTCAGCCGGTTGATCAAGGATGGCTCTGTCACCTGGTCTGCCACGGCGGTGAAGCCTGCATTGCGGTTGCCCACGATGGCCTCGTTGATTACGGGGATGCCGGTCGAAAAACATGGGATTACCTGGAATACGTTCGAATTTAGCCGTGGGTACCCGCGCGCTCCGAGTATGTTCGACTATCTCGATTTGAGTGGGGGGCGCGACAGCGCGATTTTCCTCATGGACGAATCGCTCTATCAGCTGGCGCGCCCCGAGCCCTACACGGACTATCAGATGTGCGGGCCGCTGAAGTCTGAGTGCAGCACGGATCGCATCGTGTCCTACATCCGTCAATATTTCAAGAAAGCGACCAGCGGTCATGGGTATGGACATGCCATCCCTGCGCTCCCGCATTTCCTGGTTGTCCACCTTCCTGAGGCCGGTCGAGTGGGCGCGTCAAAAGGCTGGGCTTCGAAGGAGTACCGCGACGCCCTTCGTCTGGTGGATAAGGGTATCCACTCCGTGTTGGATATCTATCAAGAGCATGGACTGACCAAGCGGACCACGCTGTTCGTGACCTCGCTCAGTGCCGAAGGCCGAGATGCGGGCCAAGAACAAGCTGACGCCGCTGTTCCGATGGTGCCGTGGATTGCCTCGGGGGTGGGGATTAAACAGGGTCATGCGATTCACCAGCCGGTCTCGATTTTAGATACCGGTGCGACCGTGATGCGGACGTTAGGATTAGAGACTCACACCGAATGGGAGAGTCATGCCGTGGAAGAAATCTTTCAGGCGGCTTTTGTTGCGGCCCCACGGGTATCCTTGGAATAGGTCATCATGATGAAGCATGTGAAACACAATAGGATTTGTTCTCTCGTTGGAGGGTTGCTGGTCGTGGCAGCGATGTCCTCACCAGCCATAGCCGGTCCGCCGGCCGCCTATACCCAGGAACATACCATCACCATCGATGCGACGACCATCAATCCTCAGACCTGGTGGTACGTGCCTGGCGTGACGCCCCCTATCCAGGCCTCGGACCCCGAATCCATGGATGCCTACAGGACGACCGAGCCTCGTACGCTCAAATTGAAGCCGGGCAAATATAAGTTCATTAGCTTCACGTTTGATTTTCCGTTCACCGTGAACTTAGAGGGAAAGTTAGAGGTTGCCCAGTCGCTCGACCAATGTGTGGAGGGACGAGGGACCCAAACCTTAATCATCCGTTGCAGCCGAACCTATCCGCATGGCGGCCAGCGCGATAACTACTATCAGTAGAGGAGCCGCACCCATGGCCCAGGCGCTTGATGATTTGTTAGAAGCACTCGAGGATGTCGATGACGCGACCCGTGAGGAGGCGTCCAAGGCACTCGCCGAGCTTGCCGATCCGACCACATTGGATGCGCTGGTCGGCGCCTGCGGAGACGAGTATTGGGCGGTGCGGGCCCATGCGGGCCGAGCCGTGGCAAAGATCGGCGGCGCCAAAGCCGTAGAAGCGCTCATCGGTTTGTTTAACGATTCCATTATGGATGTGCGGAACGATGTCGTGGCCGCCGTCGCCTCGATGGGTGCGGCTGTCGTCGATCGCCTGATTGCCGCGTTGAAGGACGAGCGGTGGCGTGTCCGTGAGCATGCCGCAAAAGCGAGTGGCGACATCAAGGACCGGAAAGCGGTCGAGGCCCTCATGCTTGTCTGCCGAGATCGCGATGGCGCCGTGAAGAGTGCGGCTGCAGAGGCGCTGGGCAAAATCGGCGATCCGAAAGCGATTCCGACCCTGACCAAGCTCTTCCGCGATCCTTCGAAAACGGTGCGAGAAACAGCCGGGACCGCTCTCATTTTTATCGGCCAGCCCTCCGTCGATCCTCTCTTGGAATGTCTTAAGGATAAAGATTTCGTGGTCCGATGCCATGCGGCCCGCGCGCTGGGCGGGATGACGACCGACTATCAAATCGGTCGAACCTGGGTACGGGACGCCAAAGTCGTCGATGCCCTGATTGCCACGCTGAAAGATCCGGATCGGGCTGTGCGAGAAGATGCGACGATTGCCCTGGGCCAGATCGGCGATCCGCGAGCGATCGATGCCTTGATCGAGGCGATGAAGGATGGCGTGGTGAAACGGCATGCCATTGCGTCGCTCGGCATGATCGGTGATCCACGCGCCTTGCCTCCGGTGTTGGATGCGTTGAAGGGGAAGGGTATTCGGCAGGATGGGACCCCGACGCCAGGCTGTATCGTCAGCGAAGACGCCTTTATCAAGGAAGCCGCGGCGACGGCGCTCGGCCAGTTCCGCGATCCGCGCGTGATTCCCGACTTGATCATGCTGTTGAAGGACGGCGTCTTGCGCGAAAAGGCCAGTGCGGCCTTGGCCACGATCGGCGATACGGCGATCGAGCCGTTGATCGCCTTTCTCTACGATCCGAAAGCCTCCGAAGTCATCGCTGAAGGGGAGCGGGTGCTTTCTTATGCGTCGGTTCGACTCACGGCAAAAGACGCATTACGTCTTCTGGCGCTTGAAACATTGGAAAAGTTGGGCTGGATGCCGGCGCCGGAAGACATCACCGTCAATTCGAGCGTGGTCGATAATGCCCGGGTGGACATGCCCCTTGGCGACACCGGTCGATTTGGTCCTTCGGGAGATTTTGCGCAGAGGGGTTAGCGCGCCGTCTGATGTTGAGCGGTCGGTACTGTGAGCTCGTCACCGGACAGTGTGACCCATCCGGCGACGTGGCTCACGGGCCAGGAACAATCGTTCAGATTATTTTCGTTTCTTCTTCGGCAGTGCCCCACCCTGGATGATAGGGCCCAGAGGGATTTGCATAATCGTTCGTGACTCACCCGTTGTCCGGATCCCGATGCCGTGCGTATCGGCGGTTTCTTTTCCATCCTTCATATTCGTGATGGCGGCCTGTCCTTTATAGTGTCCGACCTTCCCGTCCGCGTCGACGTGGATCACTCCGACACCGGGAATCGTTCCTTTTGCATTGTTCACCGTCTTGTCATTGCCCGTAAGGGGAGCCGGTCCACGGAGGCCGACGAACACGTATTGGCCGTCCGGGGAGACGTCCATGAGATCCGGAGCCGGATCCTTGTTGGCATCGGTCGTCAGATCCACCGAGCCGACGCTGAGATGGCTCAAGGTATCGATAATCTCCACGTTGTTACCCGCCCGGTCTGCGCTCCAGAGATAACGGCCTACCGCGGCCATCCCATGTGAGTCTGCAAATTGGTCGTCCCGCTGCGAGATCCGTTTAGCCGACACCGACTTCGGGAGATTCGACAGGTCGAGGGCATAGACATCATAGGAGAGCGGAGCGATGGGCCAGCCGCCGCCTGAATTGATGTACATCGTGTCATCGATTTGCACGCCCCCGCAGCCGGCTGGATGGATCTGATTGTTGTCCAGCGTGGCCAAGACTTTCATCGGTGTCACCGTGACGTCGATCACCAGCAGACCTCCGCCACGGAGCGTGACGAATGCATACTTGCTCGACGCTTCCGTGATGGGGCAAATCGGGGAGGCGTCCGGCCGCTCACCGCCTTCGAACGCGGCGAGATTCAGCACGTCTTTCTCAGGGTCGAACGAGAAGGTGTGCGCGGCGTAATCGGTCCAAATCCGGATAAACTTCTTTTCGGCGATGTTGGCCGCGATCGCCATCTTCTGATCCGGCGTCGGCCAGGCGGCATGCACGTTCTTTCCCATCGACAGGCAGGCTTCAGGTTTTTTGGTGGCCGCGTCCATGATCAAGACCTGCCCGCTGAGAAACGAAATAATGACATGGGCCTGATCCTCGGTGAAAAACAGCATGTGCGGCCGGCGGACGGCTTTCTTCGTGGCTTCCTCGCAGAACGTATTGATGTCGCCTCCGACATCGATGGTGGTTGTCGGTTTGGTTGTCGTGGGGTTTGCCGCCAGAGCGGCTCCGTCATAGATGTAAATGAACCCCCCGCTTTCTTTCGCGGTATCCGACTGGTCGGTCAGCCAGACTTCGTAGGCCTCTGCTGAGGTGCCGAGACCCGTCACGAAGATGATGAGCAGAATTGTCAGGATGGCACATGTCCTGAGCTGTGGTCTCCAAGTCGTCATAAGGGCCTCCATTTCAAAACAAGGATACGCATGTAGGAAGAGATATTGTGCATGGGCACGATATCGTAGGCGTCGGTCGATGCGCTGTCAATTCTCGTCGCCGCCTGTCCTGAACGGGCGTTAGCGCCGGTCTCTGTGCGTTGACCCTGTGAAAATGGCTATGTTACGCTCATCGATCCCGGACCAGGAGATTCTGCATGGCGGATGCGGTAGCCGAACAGATCGCGGCGCTGAAGGACGAGGATTGGGCGATTCGCGAAGAAGCCGCCACGATGCTTGGCACGTTTCGGGATCCGAGGGCGGTCGCGCCGCTGGTCTCCGTCCTTCGTGATGGCGATCGCGCGGTGCGCGATGCGGCGATCGGCGCTCTCTTAGCTATTGGAGAACCGGCGGTCACGACGCTCGGCGCCTGCCTCTCCGATCCGGTGCTCACGGTTCAGGAGTTGGCCTCGTCGGTGCTGGCCACCATTGCCGATGTGCGGGTGCTGGCACCGCTCGTTAAGGCGCTCAAGAGCCCCGACTGGATTGTGCGGATGCATGCGGCCAAGGCATTGGGTCGGATTAAAGATTCGGGAGCGGTCTCGCCGTTGGTGCCGCTGTTACAAGATAAGGTGAAAGCCGTTCGCGAGGAGACGTCGACTGCCCTTGCGGCGATCGGCGAGGCGGCGCTCGCATCGTTACTGGCCGCGCTGACCCATACAGACTGGCTGGTGCGGTTGCATGCGGTAGAAGCTTTGGGGAAGACCAGGTCTCCGGAGGCGGTGGCCCCTCTGTTGTCGGTGTTGTTCAACGATCATGACAGGGCGGTTCGCGAGGACGCAGTTCGTGCGTTGGGTCAGATCGGTGATGCGCGCGCCGTGGAGTTTCTCGTGACGGCGATGCACACACCCGGCATGCGCCCGTTAGCGGTTGAGGCATTGGGTCGGATCGGCGATCGCAGTGCCGTGCCGGTGCTGATCGCAGTGCTTGAACGAGTCGACCAACCGGAGATCTCGCGGCCCGTCGAGGGCTGCGGCGATCAGTGGGATGAAGAGCGACTCACGTTAGGAGAGGTCGTTCGGGCTTTGGGTGCGATCCGGGACGAGGCGGCAATCCCGTCTCTGATGAAGGCGCTTCGGTATACGGTGACCCGAGCGGAAGCCGCGGATGCGCTGACTCGATTCGGCTCCGCCGTGATCGCGCCGTTGCTGGCGGTACTGGCCCGTGAGTCGGATGATAATGTTCGATACCATGTCAAAGATACGTTAGCCAAAGTCGGCTGGCGCGCAGGACGTGTGTAGCAGGCCGTTGAACCACTATGTCTAAAGAAACGATTGAAACGCTGGTCTCCGAGCTCATCCATGAAGAGGACTGGCGTCGGATGCGCGCAACCGCGGCCTGTTTGTCGGGCGGACCCCGTGCGGTGCAGGCCTTGGTTCAGGTACTGGAGACCGGTTCGCCTGCGCTGAAAGCTGAAGCGGCGGCCATGCTGGCGCGTGTGAACGATCCTTTGTGCGGCGTGCCCTTGGTCGGTTTGCTCCGGGATGAGGATGAGGCCGTCCGCAAGGCCGGCGCCTCAGCGTTGGAACATATGGCGGGGGTGTTGGACGTGACGACTGCGTCGGCGTTGACCTCGCTGCTCTATGAGTCGAAGGATGATGGGATTCGCGTGGCGGCCTCGCACTTACTGGGGATGATCCCGAATGCGATCGCCCCGCTCAGCGAGATGCTGACCCATCCGGATCCGGAAGCGCAGATCATGGCTGCGAAGATGCTGGAGCATTTGCTCGATCCCCGTTCATCGGATGCCTTTATTACAGCCATGGGCCAGCCGGCTATTCGCGACATCGCGGTGCGGACGCTCAAGAAGTTGACGGCCATTCGTGAGCGCATCAACGAGGTCTTCGACGCGCTTCGCGAGATTGAGGAATTGAGCGAGCGGGAAGAGGCTCGCATGAGCACCGTGATCAATCTCCTGGCGATCGGGCGCCCTAGTGTGGAGATCTTGATCGAGTACCTGGAGGATGACGATTGGGTCATCCGTGAAGCCGCCGCCGACTTGCTGGGCAAGATCGGCGATGTGCGGGCCGTCGAGCCGCTGATGGAGCGGTTGCGGATCGATAAAGATACGGGCGTCAAAGAGCTGGCCATGAAATCCTTGGGCTTGATCGGCGATGCCAGGCCGGCCCAACTCTATATCGAGGCCATTCCCATTCGACCTCTCCGGGTCTTTGCCATGGAAGCCTTGGCCAAAGTAAAGGATGTGGAGGTGTTGCGGCCGTACAAGGAACTGTTCGATCGGTTGAGGACAGACCGGGACGGTCTCGTCGCATACAATTCCGGCTTGATCGCCGATAAACTGGAAGCGCTCGACGGGACGCCTGTCGAGAGTCAGGGAGGGCAGGACGACGATGAGTGACGAGATGCAGGCAGAACGGATCGAGCAGCTGATCGGGGCCCTTCGGGACGACAATGAAGCGCTCCGTAATCATGCGATTGCCAGTTTGAGTCAGGTGGGTGAGGATGCTGTGGGGCCGTTGATCGGGCTCATGGCAGACGAAGATGTCCTGATTCGGGAAGCGGCGACCAGCGCCATTGTGCGAATCGGCCCATCGGTCGTTGATCCATTAATCGAAGCATTGACGGACGATGAATGGGCGATTCGTGAACAGGCTGCCGCGGGATTAGGGAAGCTGAAGGATCCCAGGGGTATCGATCCCCTGGTGAACGCGCTGAAGGATAAAGATGGCGCGGTGCGAACCGCTGCCGTGTGGGCTCTTGAGCGTATCGGCGATGCGCGGGCTGTGCCCGGATTGATCGAGGCGCTCACGGACAACACGGTGCGTGAGGATGTGGCGCGTGTGCTGAAGAAGATCGGCGATGCGCGGGCCGTCGATGCCTTGATCGAGGGGCTGCTGGGCAACAATTGGATGGTGCGGCGTCATGCGGCCGAAGCGCTGGGTAAGATCGGCGATGCCCGCGGAGCCGGTCCGTTGATCGAATCGCTCAAGGATGAAGACTGGCTTGTGAGACGGAATGCGGCGGAGTCGCTTGCGCGGCTCGGGGCGAAGCAGGCGATCGACCCCTTGCTTCCGCTGCTCGAAGATGAGAATACGATGGTGCAGGAGACGGTAGAAGGGGTATTGGCAAGTCTCGGATGGAAAGCGAAGCCGTAATCTTTATTTCGACGTAAAGGATACACATCATGGCGGATGAAGCTCCTCCAAAGCTTATTCAGATCGGTCCCAAGGGCGGTGCGAAGAAAGACGGATTCAATCTCGTCACGGAACGGGTCGTCGCGGTGAACCTCGAGGCGAAGCAGCTCGAAGTCGAACTGTTGGCCTACGATGGCAAGACGGTCGTGCTGGACGTGGATGACGAGGCGATTGAAGAGCTCAAGAAGCTCAAGGTGGGAGACGGCGCCACGATTCGCGTCGTCGAAGAAGGCGGGAAGCGGGTCGCCAAGAGCTTCCGGATTCGTGCGAAGGATCCCAATGCGGCGCGCGCCGATGCGATGTTGTTGGATCTGAAAGATAGTCATTGGCTCAATCGAAAGTATGCAGCGGAAGTGCTGGGCGAGCTCAAGGAAGTTCGCGCGGTACGGCCGTTGGTTGAGGCGTTGGCGGATGAAGTGGGCGATGTCCGGCAGCGTGCCTACGATTCCTTGATCAAGATCGGCGGACCGGCTGTGTCATCCCTCGTGCCTTTGCTGGTTTCTGAGGAGGATGAGGTCCGGCAATCCGTGACGGAAATCATTCGCAAGATCGGAAAGCCTGCCGTCGAGCCGTTGGCCACGGCGCTTGCCGAGGCCGACGACCGTTTGAAAACACGGGTGATGAAGGTCTTGGACCGGATGGGTTACAAGCCCAAGGTCAAAGAGGAAGCCAAGGAAGCTGAAGCTCCGCGGCTCACGTAACGCTTCGGTTACGTGGACTGAGAGGGCGTCTTCGTTGGTCTTCCGACAGAGATGTGGCGGAAGCCAAATCCCGCGACCCGGTCCGGCTCATAGACATTCCGCAGGTCGAAGAAGATGGGCTGGCGTAAGAGGGTTTTCAGTCTGTCGAAGTCGAGCGTTCGGAACTGGTTCCATTCGGTCATGAGGATCAGGGCATCCGCCCCCTGTGCCGTGTCGTAGGCATCTTTACAGGGAACGAGGCCGGAAACAATCTGACAGGCTTCTTCCAGCCCGGCAGGATCGTAGGCGCGAACGGTCGCGCCCTGTTTCATCAGTTCCTGCGCAATGGCCAGGGCCGGCGCATCCCGTAAGTCGTTGGTGTTGGGCTTGAAGGACAGGCCCAACATCGCGAACGTCTTTCCCTTGATTCCGCCAACTTCCTTCGTGATCTTGTCGATCATCCTGCCACGCTGCTGTTCATTGACAAGAGCGGCGGCTCCTGCGATTTGCATGGGATAGCCGGCTCGCTCTCCCGTCTGGACCAGTGCCGCCAAATCTTTAGGGAAACAAGATCCCCCGAACCCCGGACCCGCATGGAGAAACTTCGATCCAATCCGGTTGTCGAGCCCCATGCCTTTCGCCACCATCTGTACGTCGGCGCCCATTTTCTCGCAGATTGTCGCGATTTCGTTGATGAACGAAATCTTGGTGGCCAGGAAGGCGTTGGAGGCATATTTGATCATTTCGGCCGTCGGGATATCTGTTACGACGAATGGAGTTTCGATGAGGTAGAGCGGACGATAGAGGTCTTTCATGATCGCAATCGCCTGCTCGCTGTCTGCGCCGATGACGACCCGGTTCGGCCGCATGAAATCTTCAATGGCAGACCCTTCGCGCAGAAATTCCGGGTTGGAGACGATGTCGAAACGGAATTTACCCGATTGATTGGCGGTGATCACCTCGCGCAACTTTTCCCCTGTTCCCACCGGGACGGTCGACTTGGTGACGATTACCTTGTAGCCGGTCATGGTTCGGGCGATGCCCCGGCCGACTTCTTCGACGTACGAGAGATCGGCGGATCCGTCTGCTCGTGGCGGGGTTCCGACCGCAATAAAAATCACGAGAGCCTTGTCGACGGCTTTGGCCACGTCGGTCGTAAAGTTGATTCGGCCCTCCCGAATGCCTTTGGCAACGAGCTCGGTGATCCCCGGTTCGTAGAAGGGCACATCGCCTTTCTCAAGCCTGGCGATCCTCGTGGCGTCGGTATCCATGCAGGTCACGCTCACGCCGAATTCAGAAAAACAGGCTCCTGTGACCAGCCCGACATAACCGGTTCCAATGACACTGATATGCATACGTCCCTCTTCTCCATTGCCAAGAACGAACTGGGCGGAGTATAGCAATGGTATCGAGGGTGAGCAACGAAGTTATGGATAGTCTTGTTCGCAGGGTAAGCAGCTTGTACGCTCGTTGACAGCTGCAGGAGGGCTGAGTACTATTTGCTCCCTTCATTGAACGGATCTCACGTATGGCGATTCAAAGCAGACCGATTCAGCGGCCACTCGCCGTGATGATGTGCCGGACCCTCTGCACGATCGGTCCGGACGCGACCTTGTTGGAGGCGGCCAAGCTGATGCGCGATGCAAAGGTTGGCGCATTACTGGTACGCGAGGGCGGTCACTACAGTGGTCTCGTGAGCGAATCGGACTTGGTTCGCAAGGGGTTGGCCGAATCCCGTTCGGCAGAAGAGACGTTGGTTCGTGCCGTTATGAGCAGCCCGCTGTTATCGATCGAGAGTGCAAGTTCGGCGCACGAGGCGAGCGAGAAAATGGCGGAACATGGGATTCGGCACCTAGCCGTGTCTGACGATGGACAGATTGTCGGGATCCTCTCCGTTCGCGACCTCTTACGGTACTTCAAGAATTGGGGCGGCCTATGATCGAGTTAAGCAATCTCTATATCGCGCTGGATCGTTCCCTTTTCCCCTGCGATGTTTCTGCATGAGCCCTGTTAATCGGTCGGTTCATACGCCTCGGTGGTTTCTTCTGGTGACGGCGCTGGTGACCGGAGCCGTGGTCATGGCGCTCGAGATCTTGGGAAGCCGACTCTTAGCTCCCGTGTTCGGAAACTCCCTCTTCGTCTGGGGTGCATTGATTGGAGTTATTCTTGCCGCCATGAGTGGCGGGTATGCCTTTGGCGGCTGGGTTTCCGACCGGTACCCCGGCGCGCAGGTCTTGGCAGGGCTGCTGTTGTTTTCTGGAGCCTGGACCTTTCTGATCGCCTGGCTTGGCCAGCCGGTGCTCTTTGCGGTGGCGAAGGCGATTGAGGATCCCCGGTGGGGCCCCTGTGTCGCCGCGGCCCTGCTCCTCGGCCCGCCAGCCTTTGGTCTGAGCGGCGTCTTGCCGGCTATGTTGCGATTGGCCGTATTAGACCTCGAGTATTTCGGACGGCATACCGGTCGGATGATCGCACTTTCGACCATGGGGAGTTTGGCCGGAACCTGGGGAACGGCCTTTTTCTTTCTCTCCTGGATCGGCAGTCAGGCACTTGTGGCGTGGCTCGGGGCCATTCAGGTGGGGCTAGGTCTCTGGTGGTTGGTCCGTGGGACGGCAGCACGGCCGGTCGTGATCGGCCTCATCATCCTATGTATCGGAGGCCTGGGAGCCGGTGCCTTGTCTCCAATCCAGAAGCTGAAGGCGCCGGTCTATCAGGAAGACAGCCCCTACCAGCAAGTACGAATCCGCGATGACGATCTCTTTCGCTATCTCGTCCTGGACCGGACCTTCCATGCGGTCATGTGGAAGGCGGACCCGATTGCGCTATTTCTTCCCTATAGCCAATTGATGGTTGCGTCGTTGGCCTTGGTGCCAGAGCCGAAGCGAGGGCTGATCCTTGGCCATGGAGGCGGATCGCTGGCGAAGTGGGTCGCCAATCGCTGGCCTGAACTCGAGTTGGATGTGGTCGAGTTCGATCCGGTGGTCGTTCGCATGGCCGAAGAGTATTTTTCCTATCAGCCGCCCCCCCAGCATCACATACATGCCCGTGACGCCAGGGTCTTTCTCAATTCCACGGAGCGGACCTACGACTTCATCTGGGTTGATGCGTTCGCCAGACATATGATTCCGTTTCACCTGACCACGGTGGAGTTCTTTGCGGAGTTGCGGGCCCATCTGTCGCCGAATGGTGTTCTCGCAGTGAATTTGGCCTCATCAGGCGAGGGGGGCGATCTCTTGCGGGCCAATGCAGTCGTGCAGACGATGCGAGGGTCGTTCCCTCACGTCGAGTCTTTTGCGGTCAAGGGGCCCTGGAAGTCCGCTCAGACGAAATCGGAGAATTTGATTTTCTTTGCTGGCACTCCGCTCGCGCGGCACCAGCTTGCTGTCACTGCAGACAAGGTCAATGCATTGGTCGAACACCAGCGCCTCCCGTTCGAAGCGATTGCTCTGCTGAGTACCCATCGCACGGAACCCTGGGAGGTAGGTGTTGTGTTAACCGACAACTATGCGCCCTATGATCTTTTGATCGGATCCACGGTCCAAGAGGTACAGCCCGAGGCAGTGACAACGCACTAAGCCATTGAAGTCATTGCGACTTATCTGGATTATACGCGGCTACTATGGATGGCAGCCATTTGAAAAATGGCAGATTATCCTTCTTGCTTCCGTTTTCGCCGCTGTGCTATAAGGTTGCCTCTTGATGAGCGGGCAAGCTGGTAGAACATAATTAAGTGTCACACGCAGAGAAGTAGTAGTCAGCATGGTGTAGGCTACCAGGTCGTGGCGGTAGTTATTTACCAACCTAATCACATCTCTTCTTCTTTCTTAAGGAGGTAGGTCATGGGCAAGACGATGTTAGGGGTCTTCTTCGGCCTCGTGATGGTCATGGCTGGGGCATCTTCAGCATTTGCGCTCCAGGCAGGCGGAGTCGAAATCGGGGATTTGGAGACTGGCTCGGTCGTAGGGCAGTCCTTCAAGGAGCTGGATGTCGATGCTCAGCTATATGCTGTTGAGATCGGCAACTTAAAGACCTGGTATCCACCCGTCACGATTATCGATTTCAAGGTTCGTCCTGGTCGTCCAGTGCTGCTTAAGGTGACGAACAATGGCACGGCCGATCATGGATTTCAGATGACCGATGCCGTAAATGCCGGTTCGCCGTTTGTGATGAAGGCGGAAGTGGTATTGAAGCCGGGCGAAACCAAGTACATTGGAATTCCGACCAGCGATATGTTCTATGCCACGCAGGGGAACACGCTGATCTATCGTTGTCACTTGCACCCGGCTCATGTCGGCGGCAAGATTTTGATGATCAAGTAGTCGTTCTTGGTAGAAGTGTTTGACCACTGCCCTCTTTGCGATACCGCGAAGAGGGCGGTGGTTTTTTTATGCAAGGACGATGGATCGAATAGCGGCGATTACACATCTTCTTCGGCTCGGCAGTCAGTTCCTGGCTGGAGCGGGATATTCTGAGCCCCTCTGAGCTCTCCTGCCACGATTAGCAGCAGGAAATGGCGTAAGGTCGGTTCCGCTTCATGCCTCTCGCTGACGATGGTGTGCATGTCCACAACCATTTCATCCCCATCCCATTGTGTTCCATTGATCACCCAATAGTGGCTGGCGGCATCGGGGAACTGTCGAACCACAAACGTTTCGATGATAGTTCCCAGGTCAGCGGTACTGGACTGCGCCAATGTTGGCAAGGTGAGGATTCCGCAGAGCGTACTCATGACGATCCACTGATATCGCATGGGGCACCTCCAAGGGAAGGGCGAACAATTGCTGGTGGCTCTATCGAGAAAGACCAGCCGGATGGTCATCCAATACGTTACGAATAATCCTACGCCTGACAGGGAGTAGGAATCTACATGAGGGTCGTTGTGGCGGTGACTGTAGAAACAAGAAGGCCCTGCTTCTCATGGAAAAGCAGGGCCTTCTTGTTGACTCAGGAATGAGAACTAGTTGCGCACGCCACTCCAGATCTTGGCAGGATCAATGGCCTTATCAGGATTAAGCGCCTTGGCTTTATCAAGAAGGACTTCCGTCGTTTCCGGATAGAGCGGATCGGCGATACAGCAATTATCGACCGGGCAGACAGCGGCGCACTGGGGCTCGTCGAAGTGTCCGACGCACTCGGTGCAGCGGTCGTGCGTAATGATATAAATACTATCGCCGACTCCCTGGCCGTCGCCGACATGATTGCCCTTCGCTTCCGCGTCGCTGCGAGTTTCAAAAATCGCCTCGTTCGGACATTCGGGCAAGCAGGCCCCACAGGAGATACATTCATCAGTAATCAGCAGCGCCATGACCCTCGCCTCCTTCTCACTACAATAGAGACACACACGGTTGACAAGTCCGCCCCGCCACGACATAGTGCGTGCCGCGACGTGAATGCCATTCTAGTCTGTCGCTCTTTTCCAAGTCAACAGAACGGCACTTGCTCAGAAGGCCTAGCCTCCCTATGTGAATGGGCCTTTGGGCCCACTGACTCACGATGAGTCGCGAAATGAAATACCAATGGCCACCATACCAATAAGCGATCGCGAGCAGAAAAAGAAGCGCATCATCACGCTCGTTCTCATGGCAATTTTCTTGATGAGCGCGTCGTTCTTTCTCATCGATCGGAAAGACGAGACGATCATTATCGTATCGTTTCCGAACGGTCATGTGCTTGAGACGGAAGTTGCGGACACACCGGAGAAGCTGCTCTTCGGTCTTGCTTTCCGAGAGACGTTGCCGGCGAATAGCGGAATGCTTTATATCTTCGAGTCGACCGGACAGAACCATATTTGGACAAAGGCCTATCGGTTTTCAGTGGATATCATGTGGGTCGATGAGAGTCATCACGTCGTGGGGCTCAAGGAAGATGTCGCTCCTTGTCTGGAAGATGACTGCCCCAAATTTAGTTCCTCTCCTGAAGTGGTCCGCTACGCGATTCAAGCAGAGGCAGGCTTCATCAAGCGCGAAGGAATTACCGTGGGGCAGGAGTTGAAATATACACTTCGGATGTAATGCGCGTGCGGATGGGTGCAAAGCATGAAGAGAGGAGTCGGTGTGGCATGCTAGAAGGGTTTCAGTCCGTTGCCCAGGTTGAAGAGCTCCCGCCAGGACAGGCAAAAGTCGTGACGGTGAACAAGCGCGAGATTGCGCTCTTTAATATTGATGGGGCCTATTTTGCGATCCACAATTTGTGCCCCCATGAGGGCGGCCCCTTGTGTGAAGGGCGGGTCAAAGGCTTTGTCGTGGCCTGTCCCTGGCACGATCTGGCATTCGACGTTCGAAACGGACAAGGGACGGATGGCGGCGGATATTGTGTGGGAAGTTATGACGTGCGGATAGAAGGCACGGAGATTTGTGTCGGGCCCCGGCGGAAAACATAATACGTTATGATTAGGCGAATGATAAGGCGCGGGTTGCCGCGTACGTGACGATGAGTATGACTTCCGGTTCCGATCATGATGGCCTCAAAGTCTCAGATGGGGTAAAGGTAATTGAGACGACTCTTGAGCGTCCCCTCCAGATTCGTCTCTGGGAGGATAGGACGCGCGGGGAGCTCTGGGTTCCGACCTATGATTCGACGGGGCTGACCCTGTTGGCTGACGACTACCAGCGCATCGCCGGAAACAATGCGGTCGATAATGGGCAGCGGACCTTCGAGTTTAAGGTGATGAGGCCGGGAACCCATCGGGTGTTGTTTGAAAAACGCATGGGGTGGAAGTTTACGGCTGAAGACCGGCGGGTTTTCGAGGTGACGGCTCCCGACTCTTCGACTCGGAGGAGTGCGTAGCCGTGCCGGATGTCGCGTTCGTCAATGGATCGTTTGTGCCGTTGGCCGAGGCAAAGATCTCGATCGACGATCGAGGCTTTCAGTTCGGCGACGGCGTCTACGAAGTGATCCGCACCTACAAGGGGCGTCCATTCGCACTCGAGGCTCATTGGGCCCGACTCGAGCGTAGTGCTGCGGCGCTTGATCTGACGCAGCCCTATTCCCGCATCGAATGGACCCACTATGTCTTGGAAGGGGTGAGGCGGGCTGCCTATCCTGAAGCCAAAATCTACATTCAGCTGAGCAGGGGCGCCGCTCCCCGCGATCATGTCTATCCGGCGCAAGTGGCGCCCACGGTTGTGATGACAGTTCGCGAATTCCACCCTCTCGACAAGTCGGTGCCGGCCGCCGGTGTGGAGGCCATGACGATCGAGGACATTCGATGGGGGCGTTGCGATATCAAGAGTCTGAATTTATTAGCGAATGTACTCGCACGTCAGCAGGCCAAGCAGGCTCACGTGTTTGAAGCCATTTTGGTCAAAGAGGGCTTGGTGACTGAGGGGGCGGTCAGCAACGTGATGGTGGTTCGTGGAGGAACGGTGATGACGGCTCCGGAAGGACCGCGCATTTTGTCCGGGGTCACGCGGGCCGTCGTGTTGGAGCTGGCCAGAAATGAGGGTCTACCGATTCACGAGCGCGGTATCTCGCAAGCAGAGCTCTATAGTGCCGACGAAGTGTTTCTCACTGGAACCACAGTCGAGGTCCTGGCCGTTGTCCGCGTGGATGGAAAAGCCATTGGGGATGGACGGCCTGGTTCAATCACGCAACGACTTGCCGCAGGCTTTACGAGGCTGGTCGGCTAGGCTCTTGCTTTGGTATAGGGGGCATGTTATGGTCTCGGCACTGGAAGTGGGCTCAGGCCCACTTTTTTGTTTAATCTCTAGAAATGATTGACTCCAAAGAAGCAGGGCGAGGGGTGTCGGTGAAGGAATCCCGACCAGTCGTCGATCGCATCAGCGAAGTGGTGTCGCCCATCCTGTGGGCCTTGGGGCTAGAATTAGTCGACGTCGTCTGTGTCGGGCAAGGTACGCGGTCAGTCGTTCGCGTGTACATCGATAAGGTGGGCGGCGTCACGGTAGAAGATTGCGGGCGTGCACATCTCGAGATCAGTCCGGCCTTGGATGTGGCTGATCCGTTTCCCCATACTTATACGCTGGAAGTCTCCTCGCCGGGTCTGGATCGGGCCTTCAGGCGGGTTCAGGATTATCGCCGGGCAGTGGGCAAAGAGGTGAGCGTCAAGCTCAAGCAGCCGATCGACGGACAGTGGCGTGTGGTCGGACTGTTGACGGAAGTGAGTGAGCAGGGCATTACGGTCGTGGTGAGCGATGCGCGCCCTGAGCGGACAGTCATTCTTGAGTTCGACTCGATTGCTGAAGCGCGACGCGTCGTCACGTTTTAGGGGTGCGGGAGTCGATTACCGCGGTATATGCATATCGCTGCCTTTAGGAGGGTGGCTGCAGGGGCAGCTGCCGGAGAGTGAGCTATGAATCGAGAATTGATTTCGGTCATCGACGAACTTGGTCGGTCAAAGGGCATCGAGAAGAGCCGAGTGATCGGGGCGATTGAGTCGGCCCTTCAAATGGCTGCTAAAAAACGTTTCGGGCAGGCTGAGAACATTCAGGTTGAGATCGACTCCAAGACCGGTGAAATCTCCGTCGTGTCGAAGAAGACCATTGTTGATGTGGTCGCCAATCCCAAAACAGAGGTCTCCCTACAGGAAGCTCGCCAGTTCGATAGCGAGGCAGAGGTCGGTGACGAGATCGGGTCGGTCATCGAGATGAGCGACTTGGGACGGATTGCGGCGCAAACTGCCAAGCAAGTGATTTTCCAGAAGGTCCGTGAGGCCGAATGGGAAGCGGTTCAAAAGGAATATTCGACGCGGCAGGGAGATCTGGTCAACGGCATCATTCTCGGGATGGAGCGCCGGAACTACCTGGTGGATTTGGGCAAGACGGAGGCGGTGTTGCCGATTCAGGAGCAGATTCCGCGGGAAACCTATCGCCGTGGCGATCGGGTGAAGGCGATGCTCCTGGAAGTGCGCCGGACGCCAAAAGATGTCCAGGTCATCTTGACGCGCAGTCACCCCCAGTTCGTGTCGAAGCTGTTCGAATTGGAAGTGCCTGAAGTCCTTGAGAAGATCGTCGAGATCAAGTCGATTGTGCGGGAACCTGGCGATCGGACGAAGATTGCCGTGACGTCTCGCGAGAAAGCCGTCGATCCGGTTGGAGCCTGTGTGGGAATCAAGGGGTCGCGGGTTCAAGCCGTCGTCCGCGAGCTGCGCGGAGAAAAAATCGACATCATTACCTGGACCTCCGATCCGCGTGTGTTCATCGCCGAGGCGTTGAATCCGGCAAGTATTGAGAAGGTCGGCCTCGATGAGGAGAAGAAGTCGGCGTTGGTCGTCGTGGCGGATTCTCAGCTGTCGTTAGCGATCGGAAAGAATGGCCAGAACGTGCGATTGGCAGCCCGCCTGACCGGCTGGAAGATCGATATTATCAGCGCGACGGAGTACGAAAAAGAAAAAGCCGAGCGGGATAACGATATCAAGGCGGCATTGGCAGAGGAAACCGAGGCGCTGCATCAGCAACAAGAAGCCCGGGAACAGGAATTACAAGCTCGGGCAGAGTCGGAGTCGGATGCCGGGTAAAGAAGAACAGGTGTCAAATCCTCATGCGCGTTTACGAATTGGCTAAGCAGCTCGGGATGGAAAACCGTGAACTCATTCCTGAATTGAAGCGGATGGGTGTCGCCGTCGCTTCGCACAGTAGTGCGTTGGAGGACGACGTGGTGCAGAAAGCGTTGGAAAAGCTCGGTTCAAAAGCCAAAACTGCCACAAAAGCAACAGGCAAAGAAGCCGATGCTGGTCGGGGTAAGGTTGTCGCGGGGGTAAAGGCCGGGTCGGCCCAGGCCGCTCCGGTGGCGGAGGATGCCTCTAAGTCCGATAAGCGCCGGATTCTGATTAAGCGCAAGCGGGATGACGAGCCGCCCGCTGAAATCGTGGCTTCCCAGCCCGCAGTTGAAGCGATTGGCAGTGGCGGAACGACCGTCGATGCTCCTGTCGTCACTCCTACGTTGGCCCATCCCATCATTGAGACACCAATCGCTCCGCATCCTGAGTTGACGCCGATGCCGGATCTGACGCCTGCTGCGGGAGTTCAGATTGCTCTGCCTCCAGTTATTGCGGTCAAGCCTGCTGCAGCACCTAGCCCTGACCTGACTGCTGGAAAAAAGAAGCCCCTCTCCCTCGAAGAGTTACAAGCCGAGGGCTTGAAAGAGAAGGCGAAGAAGGCTCGTAAGCCCGGCCGTACTCGGGAAGAAGAAGAGCTTCGACTGCGTGAGGATGCGGCTCGCTGGCAGGATCTTCGTGCCATTCCGTTGCACCAGCGCCGTGACGACCGTAGTAAGCATGTGCATCATAGCGCGCCAGGGGAAGTGACCAAGCCGCGGCGGAAGGGTTTCAAGTTTACGGCTGGTATGACGGTGAAGGAATTCGCCGAACTGATCGGGCAGCGCCCCGCCGACATTATGCGTAAGCTGATGGATATGGGGCAGATGCTCACGTTCAATCAGACGATGAACGTGGATGCGGCTGTGATCATTGCTGAAGAGAACGGGATCAAGCTCGATCTCTCGACGGAGAAGGTCGGAGAGGAATTGTTGGAGTCCGTCGTACAGACGGAGGAAGACGCTCAGCTCGAGTCGCGGCCACCGGTCGTGACGATCATGGGCCATGTCGACCACGGCAAAACGTCGCTGCTCGATGCGATCCGGCAAACAAAAGTGGCGGAAGGTGAGGCCGGTGGGATTACGCAGCATATCGGCGCGTACACCGTGGCGGTTCGCGGGAAACAGGTGACCTTCCTGGATACGCCGGGCCACGAAGCCTTCACGGCGATGCGCGGTCGCGGTGCCAAGATTACCGATATTGTCATCCTGGTCGTGGCGGCGGACGATGGCGTGATGCCGCAAACGATCGAAGCGATCAATCATGCCAGGGCCGCGTCCGTTCCAATCATTGTGGCCATTAATAAAATCGATAAGCCTGGCGCCAATGCAGACCGTGTGAAGAACGCCCTGTCAGAACATGGGTTGATCTCCGAGTCCTGGGGCGGGGATACGATCATGGTCGAGGTTTCAGCCAAAGAAAAGACCGGCTTGGATACGTTGCTGGAGATGATTCTTCTGCAATCTGAAGTGCTGGAGCTCAAGGCTGATCCGCATCGGATGGCCAAGGGTGTTGTGGTGGAAGCCAAGCTGGAACGAGGGCGTGGACCCGTGGCGACCGTGCTGGTCCAGAGCGGGACGCTTCGCGTCGGTGATGTGTTCGTCGTTGGGGTATTTAGCGGAAAAGTTCGGGCACTGATTGCGCACACGGGAGCCAAGGTACAAGCAGCCGGTCCTTCCATCCCTGTCGAAGTGGCCGGGCTCCCTGGTGTGCCTTCGGCGGGCGATGTTTTTCAGGTTGTGAAGGATGAACGGGTCGCGCGCGAGATTGCGGAAGATCGAGCGCATAAGCAGCGAACGACAGATTTGTCCGGGTCAGCGAAGGTCACCCTCGACGACTTGTTTGCCAAGATTAAAGAAGGCTCCGTGAAGGAGCTGGCATTGGTGATTAAGTCCGACGTTCAGGGGTCGGCGGAAGCGCTGACGGCCAGCGTCGAAAAACTGGCAACCGCCGCGGTCAAGTTGCGCGTCATTCACAGCGGCGTGGGCGGGATTACGGAATCCGACGTGTTGCTGGCTGCCGCGTCGAATGCCATCGTGATCGGATTCAATGTCAGGCCGGAGCCGAAGGCGTTGGCCCTAGCCGAGCAGCAAGGCGTCGATATCCGCCAGTACACGATTATTTACGATGCGATGACCGAGATTAAGGCCGCGATGGAAGGGCTGCTCGAACCGACGCTCAAGGAGCGGATCTTGGGACGGGCCGAGGTACGGCAGGTCTTCACGGTGTCCAAGTCCGGAGTCATTGCCGGGGCCTATGTGGTGGATGGCACGATTACCCGTGCGGCGGTCGGAGTTCGGGTGCTTCGCGACAATGTCGTGGCCTACGAAGGGAAGCTCGGGTCGTTGCGCCGCTTTAAGGACGATGTCCGTGAAGTGCAGCAGGGCTACGAATGCGGAATCAGCGTCGAGAATTTCAACGACATCAAGGCTGGGGACATCATCGAAGCCTACGCGATCGATAAGATCGCCGCAAAGCTCTAAGGTGTGAGTTTGCCCCGTGGGTATCATTGTCGGACTCTGTACGGTCGAGCTGTTTATCCCTGGGAGTCAGTCGTTGAAGGATAAGCGGCAGGTGCTGTTGAGTCTCAAGGACCGATTGCGTGAGAAGTTCAATCTCTCCGTCGCTGAGGTTGATGGGCAGGATTTGTGGCAGAAGGCCGTATTGGGGCTGGCCTGCGTGGCCAAGAAGGGCGATACGTCAACCAAGTGTGTGACCAAGCGCTGAACCTGATTCGGAGCGTCCCGGCCGTGGAAATTGTCCAGTCTCGAGTGGAATTGTTGTGACGGCGGCATGCCTGGTGGAGTGCACGGTGGCCAAGACAGGATATCATCGGGCTGATCGTGTGGCCGATCAAATTCGCATGGAAGTGGCCGATATCCTCATGCGGAAGATCAAGGACCCCCGTGTACAAGCCGTGACGGTGACCGACGTCAAGCTGACGAGCGATCTGCGGATCGCTCGCGTGTTTGTTACCACCATGGGCACGAAAGACGAAGAGCGGAACGTCTTTGTCGGGTTGGAGCAAGCCAGCGGATTTGTCCGAGGTGAGCTAGGGCGCCGACTCTCGCTTCGGTATCTGCCGGAAATCGTCTTTGCCAAGGATGTCAGCGGGCCGAGAGGCGATCGCGTGCTGCAGTTGCTGGATGAGCTCCACGTCGATACGGAGGCCGGAGGCGGGTCGTCCGAAGAGAAGACGAGTTCGTAGTATCGGGGACGTGATGATGGATCTCGCGCAGAGCTGTGCCGTGGTCGACGGCGTACTGATCATCAAAAAGGAATTAGGGTGGACCTCCCACGATGTCGTGGCGAAGGTGCGGCATCTTCTCGGCGGAGTGAAGGTCGGTCATGCCGGCACTCTTGATCCTGCCGCAACGGGAGTCTTGCCCGTGCTGATCGGGCGGGGAACCCGCATTGCCGAGTATCTCGTCGAGTGGGATAAAGAATATTGTGCCGTGCTTCGGCTCGGCGAAACCACCGACACGCAGGATGCGACGGGAACGGTCCTCGCCAGGCAGGCGACGGAACATCTGACATCAGCGGCGATTCATGAAGCGGTCGGTCGATTTCTCGGACCGATTGAACAAGTTCCTCCGATGTATTCGGCGGTAAAAGTCGCAGGCGTTCCTCTCTATAAGTCCGCTCGTGCGGGCAAAACGATTGCACGGGACGCCCGAACCATTGTCATCCACACCCTTGAGGTGTTGGGGATCGAGGGTCGGGATGTGTCGTTGCGGGTCGTCTGCTCCAAAGGGACCTATGTGCGGACGTTGTGTGCCGACATTGGAGCAGCCTTAGGCGTCGGTGGTCACATGTTGGCGTTGGAGCGAACGCGAGTGGGGCCCTTGACGATCGACCAGGCGCTGACGATCGACGAGGTGGCTACCCGTCATGCCCTCGGCCGGTTGGGAGACGATCTGTTATCGCTGGATCTGTCGTTAAATCGGTTTGCGCTGGCGGTGGTGGATGAACAGACCGCTGATCGCGTACGACATGGCGCTCCAGTGCCTGTGGGAAAAATCCTGCGTTGGGAGGGGGCGGCTGCTGGCGAGCGCCAGCCACATATGCCGGTTCGCATCCATGATATCGACGGGCGATTGATTGCGATCGGGAAGTGTCCGGCGAATGCGGGAGATGCGCTCAAGGTTGAGAAGGTATTAATCGATCAGGACGTATAAGCGTTCGTTGTGGATGACGGAAAGGAACAGAAAGGAAGGAAACCATGGCATTACTCAAAGAAGCAAAAACTGAATTGATCAAACAGTATCAGCAGCATGAGACGGATTCCGGTTCACCGGAAGTCCAGATCGCGGTGTTGACCACCCGGATCACGTATTTGACGGAGCATTTCAAGACCCACAAGAAGGATCATCACTCGCGGCGTGGCCTGCTGCTCTTGGTCGGCCGCCGTCGGCGGTTGCTCGACTATCTTCGTGGCGTCAGCGATGCGCGGTATCGTGCAGTGATCGAGCGATTGGGCATCAGGAAATAGTATCCCGTCCCGCTGTCACGCCAGGAGGCGCAACAGCGGGACCGTAGTCGTCAGTCGCACAGGTGAACACGGACAGAGACTGGAGTGTTCCTCATCGCTCGAGTCCCTCTCTGTGGGCATCTGTGGGGCCTAACCAGAGGAGACTCAGATGGTACACACAGTTGAAATAGAGGTTGCGGGGCGCATCTTGCGACTCGAAACCGGTCGTGTGGCACGACAAGCAGACGGTTCGATTTGGGCTACGTACGGCGACACGGTCGTCTTGGCGACGGCTGTTGCGTCACAGACTGCCAAGCCAGGCATCGATTTTCTCCCCCTCACCGTCGATTATCAGGAAAAATCCTTCGCCGCCGGAAAGATTCCCGGCGGGTATTTCAAGCGGGAAGCGCGTCCATCGGAAAAGGCCGTGCTGACCAGCCGGCAGATCGATCGGGGACTCCGTCCGCTCTTTCCCGAGGGCTATTACTTCGAGACCCAAGTCATCGCGTCAGTTCTTTCGGCCGATCAAACCGGCTCCTCCGATATTCTCGGCATTATCGCTTCCTCTGCTGCCCTGACTGTTTCAAATATTCCCTTCGATAATCCGATCGCGGGCGTGAGGATTGGGCGGCTGGACGGCAAGTTCGTGGTCAACCCTGATCTTGAGACGGTGGCGAAGAGCGAGTTGCACCTCGTAGTGGCGGGGACGGCTGATGCGGTCATGATGGTCGAAGCAGGGGCGAACGAACTGTCCGAAGCCATCATGCTCGAAGCGATCGAACTCGCCCATAGCGAGATTAAGAAGATTGTGGCCAAGATTCGCGAACTGCAAGTGCTTGCCGGCAAGCCGAAGCGGAAGGTGGCGAAGGAACAGATCGACTCCGCGCTTGCGGCGCAAGTGAAGACGCTGGTGGCGCAAGGTATTCGTGATGCCATCATGATTCCCAACAAAGCGGCCAGGCAGGAGCGGTTGGATGAGGTCAAGAACGACGCGGTCCAAAAGCTCAAGAGCGCAGACGATCCGAATCGGGAGCGGCACGTCAAGCTGGTGTTCCATGAGTTGGAATATACCGAGGTCCGGAACATGATCCTGGAGAAGGGATCTCGGGCGGATGGACGTGGCCCTGCTGATATCCGTGCGATCACCTGCGAAGTCAGCGCGTTGCCCAGGACACATGGGTCGGCGATTTTCACCAGAGGCGAGACCCAAAGTTTAGCGGTGGTCACCTTGGGGACCTCGGACGACGAACAGCGGATCGATGCATTAGAAGGGGAGTACATGAGGACCTTCATGCTCCATTACAATTTTCCGCCGTTCAGTGTCGGTGAAGCACGGCCGCTTCGCTCGCCGGGACGTCGGGAAGTGGGTCATGGTGCATTAGCGGAACGGGCGTTGGCCCCGGTGATTCCGAGCAAGGAAGCCTTTCCCTACACGCTTCGTATCGTGTCGGACATCCTTGAATCCAATGGGTCGTCGTCGATGGCGACCGTCTGTGGCGGGAGCCTTGCGTTGATGGATGCCGGCGTGCCGGTCAGCAAAGCTGTGGCCGGGATCGCGATGGGATTGATCAAAGAGGGCGACCGGGTCATGATTCTCTCCGATATTCTCGGGCTTGAGGATCACCTGGGCGATATGGACTTTAAGGTCTGCGGAACCAGGCAGGGCGTCACGGCCCTACAGATGGATATCAAAATCGGCGGGATTACGTCGGCCTTGATGCAGAAGGCGTTAGAGCAGGCGAAAGCTGGTCGTTTACACATTCTGGGCTGCATGGAGAAGGCTCTCCAAGCGCCGAGAACCACCCTGTCGGCTTACGCGCCCAGGATCTTCACGATGAAGGTGAAGCAGGACAAGATCCGTGAAATCATCGGGCCGGGCGGCAAGACGATCCGCGGCATCATTGCGGATTGCGGGGTCAAGATCAATGTCGATGACAGCGGAACCGTGACGATTGCGTCGGTCGACGGCGCTTCGGCCGAGAAGGCCAAAGAAATGATCAGCCGGATCACCGAAGAAGTCGAAATCGGAAAGATCTACATGGGCACGGTTCGAAAGATCATGGATTTCGGCGCGTTTGTCGAGGTCCTTCCGGGAACCGACGGACTGGTGCATATCTCGCAGTTGGCGCACCATCGGGTCCAAGCGGTGTCGGACGAGGTGAAGGAAGGGGATCAAATCTTGGTGAAGGTCATGGAAGTGGACCGTCAAGGGAAGATCCGCCTGAGCCGCAAGGAAGCCATGCCGGCTCCGGCTGGGGCTGCTGCGCCTGATCCATCAGCCGGGTAACTGTCTTGTATCGCAAGCTCGTCCTGGACAACGGGGTGCGGGTCGTAACCGAGCGGATGCCGACGTTAAAGTCGGTGACCGTCGGTGTATGGGTCAACACCGGGTCGCGGGACGAGCAGCCTCTCCAAGCGGGCTATTCCCATTTTATCGAGCACATGCTTTTTAAGGGGACGCGCAAGCGTTCCTCCGCCGAGATTTCGCGTGAAATCGACGCACTCGGCGGAGAGATGAATGCCTTCACCTCGCGTGAGACGACGACCTATTACGTGAAGGTGCTGGATCAGCAGCTACCTCAAGCCTTAGAGCTCCTCTCCGACCTGTTTCACCATTCCCGGTTCGTACCCAAAGACATCGAAAAAGAGAAACAGGTCGTCCTGGAAGAAATTCGCATGGTGCAGGACGATCCGGAAGATCTCGTGCAAGAGCTTCACATGGGGCAAGTGCTGGGGCGTCATCCGCTCGGTCGCTCTATCTTGGGCCGGGAGAAAACGGTCAGAGGGCTGCGACGCCAGGATCTGCTGAGCTATATCGAGGCCCACTACGATTCGAGTCAGACCGTGGTGTCGATCGCCGGGAACTTTGAGCAGGACAAACTTGATCTCCTGGTCGCGAAGTATTTCGGCAAGGGCCGATCTGCCAAGGCGACTCCTGCCAACGGGCGCCGTCCTCCTGACTTGCGCGGCGGTGTCCTGCTGAAGAAGAAGAAGTTAGAACAAGTCCATCTGTGTCTAGGCCTCAAAGGCGTTTCCGCCGGACATCAGGATCGGTATGCCCTGTATGCGCTGAACAGTGTGTTGGGGGGCAGTGTGAGTTCGCGATTATTTCAGGAAGTCCGGGAGAAACGAGGTCTCGTCTATTCCATCTACTCCTATTTGTCCGGCTATTCCGACGGTGGCATGATCACCGTATATGCAGCGACCAGACCGAAAGAAGTGGATCGTGTGGTAGATCTCGTCTGCCGTGAAATCAGACGGGTGGGGAGCAAGGGCGTTGTTGGAAAAGAGCTTGAGCGGGCGAAGGTTCAGATGAAGGGCAGCCTCATGTTGAGTCTGGAGAGTTCACATAGCCGCATGAGTAAATTGGCCAAGGATGAATTGACATACGGAAAGCATACGTCGCTGGACGATATGCTGGCGCGCATAGATCGTGTGAGCGAAGAGCAGATGTTCAACGTGGGCCGTCAATTTTTCAACGTGGACTCCCTCGCCATCACCGGGTTGGGCCCTCTCGCGCCAGGTACGCTTCAGTCTTATAGATGAGAATTTTCTAATAGATGCGAGTCGAGTGCTCAAATATGGCAAAATCTGCGAGAGCGCTAGTTGTCGTAAATATTTGATTATTAATCATTATTATGACTAAATTCGAATCTATCCACAGGACAAACATTTCCTTGACAGTATTTCGTGGTTTCAGTACCATGACGGAACTTTTTGACAACGATTCTCAATCGAGGGACTCAACGCGAGAGAGAGCAAAGGAGGTGGCGAAACCCATCGCTCGTGATTGGAGGATCTCTGAAACCGTTTCTGTTCATTCATCGTACTTAAACTAGTGTCCATCGGTTATTTCGGTTGTTATTTTTATGAAGGAGGGACTAGGTATGAAAAGGGTTGCAGTTTTAGCCTCCGTGGCAATGTTGTCCATGTTCG
Source organism: Nitrospirota bacterium (assembly GCA_030645475.1). Lineage (NCBI taxonomy): Bacteria > Pseudomonadati > Nitrospirota > Nitrospirota bacterium. The sequence continues at coordinate 137,658 of JAUSMA010000067.1, read as the reverse complement.
GTATGTTGACGGCTGAATTCGCCGTGGCGGCCGATGCGCCTGGGGCGGGTCCAGTTGATAACATCGTCGGTGGAAAGCCGATGAAGGGTGAAGTCACCAAGACCTTGAAAGGTCGTGTCTGGTCACAGTGGGCAGATAATCCAGATGGCGAGTTGCTCTTCGGGATTCAATATTGGAACACCGGTGAGCCGGCGTCAGGGACCCCGAACGGCCGTTCGTCCTCCGATCTCGACGTGAAGCCACCAGATCCATTGTTCTCTTGCTGCGGCTGGGGCTTTGTGGGCGGAACCGATAAGAACAATCCTTATTCCGGTTGGTACCATGCTGCCACGACCGTTCGTCTGGCAGTGAAGGACAAAGCGTTGATGGACCAGATCATCAAGGCCTCCCAGGAGCTCGTGGCCATGGAAGTGAGCCTGGACGGTCGGACGATCACCGGGTTTAAGGTTATTAAGTAATCGACCTCGACAAGCCTTAATTCATTTATGTCCAGCAAGGAGGACGCGATTATGAAGTTTCATGCGAAAGGTTGGGCCATGGTGGCCGCTGTAGCGCTGGGGGTATCCGTAGCCTCCACTGCGTTAGCCATCGAGTCATTCCAGGAGCGTTTTGAGTGGGGAGATTTGAGCAAGCCGACGACCCTTCAGGGTCGCGTCATTGTCCTCGATCACTACGATGAAGCGGTCTGGATCAACGTCTCTGTGTTCGGCGGGGCCGCTGAGAGCGGTTTCTTCTGGCAGAAGATCCACCCGGGCAAGACCCTGAAGTTTTACGCGGACAAGGGTGCCTGGGATGAGTTGAAGAAGATGGGCCGCCCCCATGCTGGTCCTGCTGCAGCGAAGGAAGTTCCGCCTTCCAGCACGACCGACCTGATCGAGTTTACCGTGACGGAGCCAGAGCAGAATCACCGCGTCATTTCTTCGATCAAGAAACTTCCGGAAGTGGCTGGTTCGATGGGGAAGCCGCTCAGCATCTCCGGTCTGCGTTTGAAAGAGTGCGCGGGGCATAGCGAAGTTGAAGCAGGCTGCGCCGCAGCGAAGCAGCAGCTCAACACCTCACCGAAGTCTCCTGATGGGGCCCTTATCCCTATGCAATATGATGTGTTGATCCCAGGCGGTCAGCCAGTTGCAGGGCTCATTCCCTGGACCGCGAAGTACAACTTGGGCACTGCTGCTCACTAAGCTGAGCCAGTCTCTGTTTGTAAAGGCGGCATCTCCGAAAGGGGATGCCGCCTTTCTTATTTGTCGCGACCGTCTTGGCCGGTTGGCCCGATCCGGCGTTGGATGTCAGCGAGGCGGTTGAGTGCATCGAGCGGCGTCATGGAGAAGAGGTCGATTTGTTTCATTTCCTCGATGATTGGATGGGGCTTGGGCAGTGAAGTCTGTGGTGTTTCTCTCTCCAACGATACGGGCGTACCCTCGATGGTGGTATCCGGTTGCTCCAGTTGGGCGAGGACTTGTTGCGCCCTGGCAATGACCGTGGGAGGGAGCCCTGCTAGTTTCGCCACGTGAATGCCGTAACTGCGGTCTGCGCCGCCCGGTATAATCTTACGCAAGAAGACCACGTCTCCATCCCGTTCCTGGACCGCCACGCAATAGTTTTTAATCCCTTCCCGTAACCCTTCCAGTTGCGTCATCTCGTGATAATGCGTGGCGAACAAGGTTCTGGCTCCCACGTGCTGACGGTCTTGAATATGTTCCGCAATGGCCCAGGCGATGCTAAGTCCGTCGTAGGTGCTGGTTCCTCGACCGATCTCATCTAGGAGAATCAAGCTGCGGGACGTCGCACTGTTTAAGATATGAGCCGACTCGATCATCTCCACCATGAAGGTGCTCTGGCCGGCGGACAGGTTGTCGGAGGCGCCCACACGCGTGAAAATCCGATCGACTAATCCAATGTGGGCCTCGGTCGCCGGCACGAAACTTCCGATTTGCGCCAACAAAACGATCAGTGCGACCTGGCGGAGATAGGTGCTTTTCCCCGCCATGTTGGGCCCGGTGAGGATCACCAGCCTGTTCCCCTCACAGTCGAGGGCTGTGTCGTTAGGTACGAAGGTGAGATCACTGCTGAGCTGTTCCACGACAGGGTGCCGGCCTTCCAGAATGAGGATCGTGCCGCTCTCATCGACGAGTGGTTTGACGTAGCGATGTAAGGCGGCGGTCTCGGCCAAACCGGCGAGGACGTCGAGCAACGCAACGGTCTGGGCCATCGCTTGAAGGCGAGGCACCTCATTCGCTAAACGACTGCGGACCTGATCAAACAGTTCCTGCTCGAGCGCCAGCAGTTTACTTTCAGCGCCTGTGACCCGTTCTTCCAACTCTTTAAGTTCCGCTGTCATGAATCGTTCGGCATTCACCAGCGTCTGTTTGCGAATGTAATCAGGCGGGACTCTGGTGAGGTGAGTCTTGGTAATTTCGATGTAGTAGCCGAATACTTGATTGTAGCGAACCTTCAACGAATCGATTCCCGTTCGTTCCCGTTCTTTGGATTCTAGCGAGGCGATCCAGCCCTTGCCTTCGGTGCTGGCCTTGCGCAGTTCATCGACTCCGGCATGGTATCCCTCTCGAATCACGCCGCCGTCACGGAGGGACATCGGCGCATCCGGCTTGACGGTCTGCTCAATCGTGTCATGGACATCGCGGCAGTCGTCCCAGGACTCACGGACAGCGGCCAGCAGCGAAGCGGAGAAGGGTTGGAGGTGGGACCGTAATTCAGGCAGGGCGCTTACGGATTGTTTCAATGCGAGTAGTTCGCGAGGTCCTGCAACACCGAGCGTCAGGCGGCTGCTGAGACGGGCGATATCTTGCACATCGCGGAGTGTGGTCCTGAGCGACACCCGTTGTTGTATCCGGTCTTTCAACTCGCCAACTGCGTCCAGACGAGCCTGAATGGCGCCTTGGTTGAGGAGTGGCCTGACGAGCCAATCGCGCAACAGGCGACTGCCCATCGCCGTTGCAGTACGGTCCAACACCGACAGAACCGTCGACTGGTCCTGTCCTGATCGGGGCTCGCCGAAGCCGAGGGGCCGCACGAGTTCGAGATTGCGAATCGTCGCGCTATCCAGATGCATGGAGTCGCTGCTCCAGCGGGTCTGCAGACGGCGGAGATGCGCAAGCGAGGCGGTCGGCTGGGTCTCACGAACGTATCGCAGAACTGCTCCGGCAGCTCCGATCCCGGCGGTCAGGCCGCGGCAGCCGAATCCGTCGAGCGACTGCACCGCAAACTGTGTCTGGAGTAGTTGCGCGGCGTCTTTGGGATGGAAGGCGGCCGAAGGTTGTGCACAGAGGCGTGGCCCACGCAGGTGAGCCAGGCAGGTTCCGGCCTGTGCCGTGGAATCTTGATGTAAGACTTCCCGCGGTTCCAGTCGAGCCAGTTCATCCAAGAGTTGAGTTTCCGCCTGCGCCCCATGGAATTCCGTCATCCAAAACTCGCCCGTGGAGACATCCAGACAGGCCAGCCCAATGACGGATTGTCCCTTGGACGATGAGGCCATGGCATCGGAGAAGGCCACTGCAACCAGGAAATGCGATTCGCCGGGAGAGAGGAATTCGGTATCGACCAACGTGCCAGGTGTATAGAGACGGACGACTTCTCGGCGCACGAGACCCTTTGCGAGTTTCGGGTCTTCCACCTGTTCGCAGAGTGCGACGGTTCGTCCGGCCTTAAGGAGCTTCGCGATATAACCTTGCGCGGCATGGTACGGCACGCCACACAATGGAATAGGGGTGGCGCTGGATTTATCGCGAGACGTGAGGGCAATGGAGAGCAGTTTTGAAGCGACCTGCGCATCCTCGTAAAACATTTCGTAAAAGTCGCCGACGCGGAATAACAGGATGGCGTCGGGATACCCGCGTTTGATTTCCCGGTATTGCCGCATTAACGGTGAGGCGTCTGCGTCACTCATCGTGTCGGTCTCTTTGTGGTTCGCCGGTCATAGTGGGCGGAGTGCGGCCGGTGACTTTATCGAGCGAGAGGCGTAGCCGTTCTAAGTCCACTTCAGCCTCTTGCAGCGCTTTGGTTTTTCGTCGGAGTTCGATCCGGCCTCTCACCCATGGAGGAAAGAGCAGAATGCCGGAGACCAACAGTCCCACCGCGAAACCAGTGAGGATAGGCTTGTAGATCGGCGTTGAAGCTTCGAGCAGACCGAAGAAGTACCGGAGCGTCACTTCCTGTTCCTGATTTTGAAGGAAAAATGCCAGGGAGAGGAGGAGTAGGACCCCGACCAGAATCAGCCTTATCATGACCTCGTTGTCCCCTTCTTGTCCGAGCCTTGGTGCGGTGGTGCCTGATATGTTTTGCGCGCTCGCGCGAGGGCATCCTCAGACGTTGGACCTGTGGCATTCAACTGAATCGATCGACTCTGCGCGGTACGATGACTCAGGGTCACCTCAATCCGGTCCTGCGGCAGCAGGTCAAGGCCCTTGTCCGCCCATTCGATGGCTGTCACGGTCTGGCCAGAGAAATACTCCATCACACCTGTCGATTCAAGCTCGCGGAGCGAGCGGATGCGATACCAATCCATGTGGGCCAGTGGCAGCCGCCCCTGGTATTCGTGAATCACGACGAAGGTCGGGCTGGTCACTGCCGTTGGCGATGCGCCAAGACCCTGCGCGATTCCACGAACGAGCGCCGTCTTGCCGGCTCCGAGCGGTCCGTAGAGTGCGATCGTTTCCCCTCCCCGAAACGTACGTCCGAGCACTTGGCCTAACCAGTCGGTCTGCTGGTGCGAGGAGGACGTCAGTTTCCACGGCAGGCTCGACGTGGCGCGGCGGCGAGCGGCAGGCTCTGTTGCCTTGGCTGACTTAGTGACGTTCAATCGTTTTGGTTCGCTGGAGCGCATAGGGAATCTGGGCAATCAGGTCACTGGCGAGCATGCCGGCCTGCCCGAGTTGTTGGGCGGCCATGTCGCCGGCTGACCCATGAAAATAGGTGGCGGCACAGGCGGCGTCCCATGCGGGAACCCCTTGCGCCAGTAAGCCGACAATCATGCCGGTCAACACATCGCCGGTTCCAGCCGTGGCCATGCCGGGATTCCCCGTCGGGCAAATGGCGACAAGCCCATCGGGGCGGGCAATGACAGTTCGTGCGCCTTTTAGGACGACGAACACACCGCGTTCTCTAGCGAACCGCCTGGCCGTGCCGATGCGGTCTGCATTGACGCTCTGCGTGGTGGCATCAACTTCGAGCCGGGCCATCTCGCCAGGGTGCGGAGTGAGAATGGGCGGCGTCTGACATTCGGTCAACAACGAAACGCGGCCAGTCAACGCGTTGAGCGCATCGGCATCGAGGACGGAGGGTCGGTCCAGATATTTCATCAACGACTGCACGAGTTCAACGGTCTCAGGGTGGGTCGAGAGTCCGGGGCCGATGGCGATTGCCGTACGTGCCTGGATGAAGGCGGCGACACGATCGAGTCCTGATCGAGCCAATGTGCGTGCTTTGGTTTCCGGGAGCGGCAGGGTCATCGCTTCCAGCAGCTTGGCCTCCAGTACATCGCTGACGCTGCTGGGAGTGGCGACGGTCACCAGTCCGGATCCGATTCTGAGAGCCGCCTGAGCCGCTAAGGCCGCTGCGCCGGTTTTTCCCACGGAGCCTGCAATAATTCCTGCATGGCCAAAGGTCCCTTTATGGGCGGAGAGCCGGCGCTCCGGAAGGGTTGTAAAGGCGCTGTCGCTCGTTAGCAGCAGTGTTCGGCTCTCGATATCGTCCACAAAGGCAGAGGGAATGCCGATATCGACGACGCGGATGGCGCCGGCCCGGTCGATCCCTGTACCGACATAGAGCCCAAGTTTTGGGAGGCCTAAGGTAATGGTCAACGTGGCGCGGATCGCTTGCCCGAGGATGGCGCCGCTGTCGGCATGGAGACCGGACGGGAGATCGATGGCGATGATGGGTTTCCCGGCTCCGTTGATGAGTTCGATGGCTTCACGATAGGTCCCGGTTACTTCGGAGGATAAGCCGGTTCCAAGGAGGGCATCGACGAGGATGTCGCTGGAGGCGAGAAGGGATCGTGTTTGGTCAGCAGAGCGGAATCGAACAGTTGCGGCTCGGCCTGCAACCCGAACGAGTCGACGATACATAATTGTGGCATCGCGGCTGAGCTCGGTGACCGGCGTGAGGAGCACTACGTGCACCTTTGCACGTCGGCGGCGCAGGAGGCGAGCCACAACCAATCCGTCTCCTCCGTTGTTCCCTTTTCCGCAGAGGATGGTAATGGTCTTGCCGCGTGCTGGCCCATAGTGCTCTTCCAGATGCCTGACAATGCCCTCGCCGGCCCGTTCCATCAAGACGGCACCGGGAATATGCGCCTCGGTGATCGTGCGGCGATCGAGCGACTGCATCTCGGCTCCCGTCACAATCTTCATCTGTGGCCTTGCGTGCGGGACCGATACCGCATGAGGAATCGGGTGGGTGCGGGGAGGAGAAATATCGTTTCGCTACGTCGCAATGTCATGACAAGGGTGAATCGTGTGGTCCATGGAGGAACGAAGATGATATCGCGGCACGATGGGTTACCCGAGCAACGCTTTCATTTCCCTGACGGCTTGGTCGAGGCCCACCAGAACCGCGCGGGCAATGATGCTGTGACCGATGTTGTATTCGACGATTTCAGGAATGTGCAGCAACCGTGTCACGTTGCGATAGTCCAAGCCATGTCCGGCGTTGACGCCCATGCCCAGCTTGTACGAGAGTTTCGCGGCCTGTGTAATGGCTTCCACTTCGGCATCGGCTTCTTTCGAGCGTTTGGCATTCGCATAACGACCGGTATGGAGCTCGACGAAGTCCGCTGAGACTCGGTGCGCGGCTTTGACCTGAGCCAAATCCGGTTCGATGAAGAGACTGACGGGAATACCGCCATCGTGGAGCATGGTGACGATCTGCTGGATGCGATCTCTGTGGCCGGCCACATCCAGGCCGCCTTCCGTCGTGAGTTCCTGACGCTGCTCCGGGACGAGCGTGACCATATCAGGTTTAATGGTCAGGGCAATTTTGGCCATGGTCTCATCGGCAGCCATCTCCAGATCGAGCTTGGTACGGATGAGTTCTCGCAAAAGGCGAAGATCGCGATCTTGAATATGCCGCCGATCTTCTCTGAGATGGACGACAATGCCGTCGGCGCCGGCCAATTCCACTAGCACGGAGGCGGTAAGGGGGTCCGGGTCGGTTCCGCCACGGGCTTGCCGCAACGTGGCCACATGGTCGATGTTCACCCCAAGTCGTGGCACGGATCCTCCGTTCTGGCGATGTAAAGCAAGAAGAAGCTGAGTTGCGTGATGAGTGCGAACGTGTTCCACGTTGTAACAGAAATTGACTGGGAGGGGCAAGGATTGGGAGGGGTAGTCGGTGTTGTGCTGGTTCAGTCAGTTTGAAGGGTTGGAATGTCGAACCCCACAGAATCACGGGATAATTTGACTCGACGCGCCCCTCGCCATTAGAATAGGTCCCCTGATAGAGCGGCGGGCGGTTTCTGTGCGCCTTCCTGCATACATGAATTGTCGGCAAGGGATACGATGGGACTAGGCGACGGATTTTATCGCATCAAACGGCTACCGCCGTATGTGTTTGCCCAGGTGCAGAGCCTCAAGCTTGAGGCTCGCCAACAAGGTGAAGACATTATCGATTTCGGAATGGGCAATCCTGACCAACCGACGCCGAGCCATATCGTCGAGAAGATGATTGAGGCGGCGCGGAAGGGAAAAAACCATCGCTACTCGGCCTCGCGTGGCATCACCAAACTGCGGCATGCGATCACGGGGTGGTATAAGCGGAATTACAACGTCGACCTGGACCCTGAGACCGAGACCATTGTGACGATCGGGTCCAAGGAAGGGTTGGCGCATTTGGCCTTGGCGCTGATCGGGCCAGGCGACGTGGTCCTGACGCCGACGCCGACCTATCCCATTCATATGTACAGTTTTATCATTGCGGGGGGAGAAGTTCGCGGAATCGAGTTGCGTCAGGACAGTGACTTCTTTGATGATTTACAGCGAGTCTACCGCCAGACGTTCCCGAGGCCGAAGATTTTGGTCATCAATTTTCCGCACAACCCCACCACTGCCGTGGTGGATCTTGAATTTTTTAAGAAAATTGTCGCCTTTGCCAAAGAGCATAGTGTGATTGTCATTCATGACCTGGCTTACGCGGACTTAGTGTTCGACGGATATAAGGCGCCGAGCTTCTTGCAAGCTCCTGGGGCGAAAGATGTCGGCGTCGAATTCTATACCCTCTCGAAGGCCTACAATATGCCAGGTTGGCGTGTGGGCTTCTGTTGCGGCAATCGTGAGGTTGTTGGCGCTCTGGCCAAGATTAAGAGTTACCTCGACTATGGCATTTTCCAGCCTCTGCAGATCGCCAGCGTCATTGCGCTGAATGGACCACAAGAATGTGTCAAAGAGACGGTCTTGCGCTATCAGAAGCGCCGGGATGTATTGGTCGGCGGCCTGAATCGCATCGGATGGCAGGTGACGAAGCCCGTGGCCACCATGTTTGTCTGGGCCAGGATTCCGTTGCCCTATCGATCGATGGGCTCGTTGGAGTTTTCCAAGCTTCTGCTCCGCGAGGCGAAAGTGGCGGTGTCTCCCGGGATCGGGTTCGGGGAAGGCGGGGATGAATATGTGCGTTTCGGCCTTGTCGAAAACGAACATCGCACGAGGCAAGCGGTGCGCGGCATTCGCAAGGCCTTGAAGCTTGGGGGGGCGGAAGAATGATCTCGCGTGTGAGCGTCGGCATCATTGGATTTGGCACGGTTGGGACGGGCGTCGCGAAGATCCTCTTGGAGAATGCCGCCTTGATCAGCCGCCGGGTTGGTGTGCCGATCGAGCTCGTTCGGATTGCGGACCTTGATGTGACGCGCGACCGTGGGCTGACCCTGCCGCCCGGCCTCCTCACGACCGATGCGAAGCAGATTCTGAACGATCCCTCGATCGACATCGTCGTGGAGTTGGTTGGAGGCTGCGACTTTGCCAAACGCATCATTCTGGAATCCATTGCAGCCGGGAAACATGTCGTCACGGCGAATAAGGCCTTACTGGCGATACATGGAGAAGAGATATTTGCCGCGGCGTCCAGCAAGGGAGTCGACCTGGGTTTCGAAGCGAGCGTGGGAGGGGGGATTCCCGTCATCCAGGCCTTGCGAGAGGGGCTGGCGGCCAACACGATCCAATCCATTTATGGGATCATCAACGGGACGGCCAATTACATTCTCTCGCGTATGACCCATGAAGGTCAGAGCTTTGAGGCGGTCCTCGACGAAGCGAAGAAGGCCGGTTATGCCGAAGCGGATCCGACCTTCGATGTCGCCGGTATCGATTCGGCACATAAGCTGGCGATCCTGGTGGCGCTGGCCTATGGAACACCGGTGAATGTGAAAGAAGTGTACACCGAGGGGATCACGCATATTACGCCTCTCGATATCGCGTACGCCAAAGAGTTCGGCTGTACGATCAAGCTGCTCGGCATTGCCAAGTTGGTGGGCAACGAAATTGAGGCCCGAGTGCATCCGACGATGCTGCCGTCTTCGTCTCCGATCGCTCAAGTCGAAGGGGTCTACAACGCGATTCAACTCGTCGGCGATGCGGTGGGGGATGTGGTGCTCTATGGCCGTGGTGCGGGGTCCATGCCGACGGGCAGTGCGGTGGTCGGCGATCTCATCGCCATCGCGCGTAATCAGTTACAGGGAGCGGCTGGGCGAGTGCCGCCCGCCTCATTCAAGCAGGACCAGCGGCGTCCGCTTCGTATGCGGCCGATGGAAGAGATCAGCTCGCTCTATTACCTCCGGTTTATGGTCCTGGACCGCCCCGGGGTGTTGTCGCAGATTGCAGGGGAACTGGGCCGGTGCGGCATCAGTATTTCGTCGGTTCTCCAACAGGGGCGACGCGAAGGACAGACGGTTCCAGTCGTGATCAAGACCCATACCGCGACAGAGCGCGATGTCCAAACGGCGTTGCGGGCGATCAATCAGATGGCGTTTATTTCAGAGCCGACGACGTTGATTCGCGTCGAAGGCAAGGACGAGTGATGCGATGATACGCTGGCGTGGCTTAATCGAAGAATATCGGAAGTTTCTTCCCGTGACTGAACGTACTCCCGTGGTGACGCTTGGTGAAGGCAACACGCCGCTCATTCGGGCGACCAGGCTGGCCAAGCAGATCGCTCCGGGCATCGACCTCTATCTCAAAATCGAAGGTGCGAATCCCACAGGATCGTTTAAGGACCGCGGCATGACGATGGCAATCTCAAAGGCCGTTGAGTCCGGTGCTAAGGCGGTGATTTGTGCCTCCACAGGGAATACGTCTGCTTCTGCCGCAGCCTATGGCGCGAGGGCTGGGCTGGCGGTCTATGTATTGATTCCTGCCGGGAAGATTGCGATGGGCAAGTTGTCTCAGGCCATGATGCATCAAGCCACGGTCATTCAGATTGAAGGAAATTTCGATCAGGCCTTGACTATCGTGAAGGAATTGTCGGTGAGCCACCACATCGAGCTGGTCAACTCGCTCAATCCCTATCGGATCGAGGGGCAGAAAACCGCCGCGATGGAGGTCTGCGATCAGCTTGGCGATGCCCCGACCATTCATGTGCTGCCGGTCGGGAACGCCGGCAACATTACCGCCTATTGGAAGGGATACCAGGAATACCGTGCGGCCAATCAATCCACAAGACTGCCTCGCATGATTGGGTTCCAGGCGTCCGGTGCGGCGCCCATCGTGCTGGGCCACATCGTGGAGAATCCGCAGACCGTGGCCACGGCGATCAGGATCGGTAATCCGGCTAGCTGGCAATCGGCGTTGGATGCCGTGAAGGAATCGTCCGGGGCAATCGATTCGGTGACGGACGAAGAAATCCTTCAGGCCTATCGGGTGGTGGCGGCGACGGAAGGCGTCTTCTGTGAGCCGGCATCCGCCGCATCGGTTGCCGGCGTCATAAAGTTGAGCAAGCAGGGCGGGCTTCATGAAGGCGAGATCGTTGTCTGCACTTTGACGGGCCATGGATTGAAAGATGCCGATACGGCGATCAGTGTATCGGTCCAACCGAAAACCGTTAGAGCGACGCGGGAGGATGTCGCTCGTCTTTTAAGGGTGTAGATACAATGCGAGCAGGGCTTCGATGAAATATGTGATTCTCCATGCCGACGGGATGGCAGACCATTCTCGGCAGGAATTGGGCGGACGGACTCCTCTTCAGGTGGCCTCAACTCCTCACCTCGATCGCCTCGCGCAAGCCGGGGAGCTTGGACTCCTAGCCTCGTCGCCTGAGCATCATCGGCGTGGGAGCGGATTGATGGGGACGGCCATTCTCGGATACGACCCCAAAAAATACTACCAAGGTCCCGGCCCGTTCGAGGCAGCCAGTCTGGGGGTTGCCGTCGGCGAGCAGGATGTGGCCTATCGCTGCACGATGGTCACGTTGCGGGCAGACGTGCAGTCCGGGAGCAAAGGTGGATTAAACGAGATCAAGAAACTGGGGCCGCATGTGGTGATGGACGATGCGACCGCCGGCCTGATTTCGACTGAAGAGGCTCGCGAATTGATTGAGGCGATCAATGAGCAGCTCGGGTCTGAGATGATTCAGTTCTATCCCGGATTAGGCCATCGTCATCTCATGGTGTGGGGCAATGGGAAGTCACGAGCCGTCTGTACGGATCCACAATTATTGGTTGGTCGACCGATTGCCGATGCCTTGCCGACGGGAGAGGGAGCGGATTTTCTCTGGAAGCTCATGGACGCGTCGTTTCAGATTTTGCGTGATCATCCCCTCAACGAAGAACGGAGTGCGGCGGGACAGAAGCCGGCCAATTGTCTCTGGCTCTGGGGCGAAGGCCGTGCCCTGTTCTGGCCAAGCCTTTCTGAACGATTCAAGATGGCCGGTGTCGTGGTCTCTCAGAGCGATGTCCACCGCGGCCTTGGCATCATGGCCGGGCTTGAAGCTGTAGATGGCTCGCGATTGGCCGGTGCAGATCTTCGTACCCAGGCGGCGGTTGCCCTGGAGGAACTCGTCAAAAAAGATTTTGCCTACGTGCATGTGGAGTTGCCTGACGAGGTGCTCTATGGGTCGGATGTCGCAGCGAAGGTGAAGGCGATCGAAGCGATCGATCGCGAGCTGGTCGGGCCGCTGCTCGAAGGGCTGGCCAAATTGGGCTCCCATCGTATCGTGGCCTTCTGCGATTCCGGCAACGTGCAACAAGGTCAGGCTGCAGAAGGTCCCGGGTTTTTCGCCTATTGTGACAGTACGGTGGCTCCCTCTGTGGGAGCCGGACGGAGATTTATCGAAGCCGATGCTCAGGCTTCGACCGTGCCGTCTCGTGATGCGACGAAGTTCATCGTGCGATTATTCGCAAGAGGATCCTGACGACCGTGGCGCTGATTGTCCAGAAATATGGAGGGACTTCCGTCGGTACGATCGAGCGGATCCGTTGTGTGGCCGAACGTGTCGAGCGAGCACATAAGGATGGCCATCGTGTCGTGGTGGTGCTGTCCGCGATGAGCGGCGAGACGGATCGGCTGCTTCGGTTGGCGCATGAAGTCACTCCACTGCCGGACGATCGTGAACTCGATATGCTGTTGTCGACCGGAGAGCGGGTGACGATTGCCTTATTGGCGATGGCCTTGCGGGCCAGGGGACTCGATGCCCAATCGTTTACGGGCCGTCAAGTCGGAATTATGACCGACAGTGCCCATACGAAAGCCAGGATTACCAGGGTGAGCGCCGATCGAATTCGAGAGGCTCTGCTCAACGGGGTTATCCCGGTGGTTGCCGGTTTTCAAGGGATCAACGAGCAGTCGGATGTCACGACGCTGGGGCGCGGAGGCTCCGATCTCACGGCCGTTGCGTTAGCAGCCGCGCTGAAGGCCGATCGATGCATCATCTTTACAGACGTCGACGGTGTCTATACATCGGACCCCAATATCGTGCCGGCGGCTCAACGCATCGACAAGATTTCCTATGAGGAAATGTTGGAAATGGCTAGTCTGGGCGCCAAGGTGCTGCAGAGCCGCTCCGTCGAATTTGCCGCAAAGTTCAATGTGCCGGTGGAGGTGAATTCCAGCTTCAAAGAAGGAAAGGGGACGCTCGTGACGCGTGAAGATGAGGACATGGAAGCGGTCGCGGTGTCGGGAGTGACCGGCGACCGGAATCAGGCGAAAATCACGATTGTGGGCGTGCCGGATAAACCAGGTATTGCATCGAAAGTCTTTGGGCCGGTGGCGAAGGCCCACATCAATGTTGATATGATCATCCAGAATATGGGCCAGTCCGGGATGACCGATATTTCCTTCACGATTCCACGGGTCGATATCAAGAAAGCGCTACCGCTGATTCAGGACGTGGCAAAAGGGATTGATGCCAAATCAGTCGCTGTGACCGAGGCGATTGCGAAGGTCTCGCTGGTCGGCGTCGGGATGCGTTCCCATTCGGGCGTTGCGGCCAAGATGTTCGATGTGCTGTCGGGGGAAGGTGTGAATATTCTTATGATCAGCACGTCGGAGATCAAGATCTCCTGTGTCATCGATGAAAAGTATGTGGAGCTTGCCATGCGTTCGCTACATACCGCCTTTGGGTTGGATCAGCCGCTGGCCGTGGACCGGGCCGCGAAGTAACGAATTTTTGATGCTGTGAGTTTCAGTCAGGATTGTCCTGCTCCCGTACATTTTTTATGGCTCGAAAAACACCTCAGTTACGATCCTCACAAGGCAAGCCTGACGCTTCCCCATCGTCCGGTCTGCCTTCTCCTGCCGCAACGCCGGCAGTATTGGAAATCTACGACACCACGTTACGGGACGGAGCTCAGGCCGAGGATGTCAGTTTTTCGGCGGAGGATAAGGTTCGGGTCGCACAACAGTTAGACGGGCTTGGCGTACAGTTCATTGAAGGCGGGTGGCCCGGCGCGAATCCAAAAGACATCGAATTCTTCCGGATGATCAAGACGATCCCGTTGCAGACGGCGACAGTCGTGGCATTCGGATCGACCAGAAAAGCCAGCAATACGGTACAGGCCGACCCTAATATCAAGGCATTGTTGGATGCTGAGACCAAGGTCATCACGCTCTTCGGGAAAAGTTGGTCATTACACGTCACCGACGCGCTCGGTATTTCCCTCGCGAAGAACCTGGAAATCATTAGAGACTCAGTGGCCCATCTCCGCTCCAAAGGTCGGCGGCTGTTCTATGACGCGGAGCATTTTTTCGACGGGTACAAGACGAACCCGGACTATGCGCTGGAGACGATTCGCCAAGCGGTGGCCGCCGGTGCCGAGCGGGTGATTCTCTGCGATACCAATGGCGGGACGATGCCCTGGGAGATCAAAGAGATTTGCCAGATCGTTCGGCGGGAATGTGCCGTGCCGTTGGGGATTCACGCGCATAACGATTGTGAAATGGCGGTCGCGAACTCCCTGGTGGCGATCGAAACCGGTGTCCTGCAAGTACAGGGAACGATTAACGGGATTGGCGAACGGTGCGGCAATGCCAATCTCTGTTCGATCATTCCCAATCTTGAACTGAAGATGAAACGGGTGGTGCTGGGAGAGCGGTTGAGCCATCTCAAGCGGGTTTCTGGATTCGTGACTGAAATCGCGAACCTCATGCCCAACACGCATCAGCCGTACGTGGGAGATTCGGCGTTTGCCCATAAGGGCGGGATCCATATCCATGCTGTACTCAAGAATGCCGCCACCTATGAACATGTGATTCCCGGGTTAGTCGGGAACCGCCAGCGTATGTTGGTGTCGGATGCGGCTGGTCGGAGTGGATTGCTAGAGAAAGTCGAGGCCTATGGGATCAAATTGGACAAGAGCCACGCCAAGTTGCAGGAATTAATCGATGTGCTGAAGGAGCGTGAAAGTCAGGGTTACCAATTTGAGGCGGCAGAAGGTTCCTTTGAGTTGCTGATGCGAAAAGCGATGGGGACCCACAAGTCGCCGTTTCAACTCCTGGGCTTTCGGGTGATTATCGAAAAAAAACAAGACCATGGCGCCTCATCGTCGGAAGCCACAGTGATGGTGAAGGTCGGCGACGTGATGGAACAAGCGGCAGCGGTTGGGGCTGGGCCGGTCAATGCGCTCGATCATGCGTTGCGGAAAGCGTTGGAGAAATTCTACCCCCAACTCCGAGAAGTCAAGCTGCTCGACTATAAAGTGCGCGTGTTGTCGGCCAACCGTGGGACCGAGTCCAAGGTTAGGGTATTGATCGAATCAGGCGATCATAAGGATAAATGGGGCACCGTCGGTGTATCCGAGAACATCATGGAAGCAAGCTGGCAAGCGCTGGCGGACAGCATTGAGTACAAGTTGCTGTCAAAAGACGCATGAATACTGGTGAGTCTTGCATATTTGTCCTTGACAGTACCCCTAACCTCACGTAACTTATAGCGAAACTGACCATTGGGCGAGTCGGGCTGAGAGCCGACCGTTCGAGAGGCTTGTAGAGGCATCGGAGGGGAAAGTATGAGGAAAGCGGATATCGCGAACGAAATCTACAAGCAGGTCGGTATTTCAAAGAACGAAGCCGCAGATATTGTCGAACTTGTGTTGAATATGTTGAAGGATGTGTTGCATAAGGGGGAGTCGGTTAAGATTGCCGGATTTGGAAACTTTGTGGTGCGCAGCAAAGGGGCTCGGAAGGGTCGAAATCCTCGAACGGGTGAAGAAATCGGGATCACGCCACGCCGTGTTGTGACCTTTCGTCCCAGTCAAGTGTTTAAGAAATACGTCAATTCATAGCGCCGTTCACTCACCTTAACTCATCCCACCACGAGGACCGGTCATGGGGAACGAGCCCAGGCTGGGCAGCAAGGTTTTTTATAAAATCGGCGAAGTGAGCCAGATCGCCGAGCTGCCGGCTTACGTGCTCCGATTCTGGGAGTCGGAGTTCCCGTTTCTGAAGCCCAAGAAAAGTCGTGGGAATCAGCGCCTCTATGTCAGGCGGGAAGTCGAAACGGTGCTGGAGATCAAGCGGATGCTCTATGAAGAGGGGCATACCCTTGCAGGGGTGAAACGATATTGGGCCAGGCGAGGCCGGGTCGCAAGCCAGCAGCTACGGCCCAAAGAGCTCGCGCAGAAGCTGAGAGGGAATCTCCAGGCGATTCTCAAAATTCTGGAGTCGTATTAAGCGAACCCACGGTCCCGATTCGTCTCTTTCAAGCCGGTTGCATTCCGGGCGCTTCCAAGGAGACAATGCGGGAGTCGGTGATATTGCATAGAGCCCGTCGGGGCGTGGCGCAGCCCGGTAGCGTACTCGCTTGGGGTGCGAGTGGTCGGCCGTTCAAATCGGCTCGCCCCGACCAAAATATCGAGTGCTGAGGACTGAGACGAATAGGATAGTCGTGAACTCGGTTCTCAGCACTCAACACCGAAACAGAGAGCTGCCGCTGGCAGCTTTTTTATTTCTGGCGGAACGATGCGCATTGTAGTCACCAACGATGATGGGATTCACTCGCCCGGGTTGACGGCGCTGGCCAAGGCCTTATCCAAGGTGGGCGAGGTATGGGTCGTGGCGCCGGATCGTGAGCGGACCGCAGCAGCCCATGCGGTGACGCTCCATAAACCGCTACGAGTGCAGCAGTTGGGGCCGCGGATTTATGCGGTCAGTGGCACGCCGGTCGATTGTGTGAATCTGGCCGTGCTGAAACTTCTGCCTGCACCGCCCGACCTCCTCGTGTCGGGAATCAATCGAGGCGTGAATCTCGGCGACGATGTGTTGTATTCAGGAACGGTGTCGGCCGCGATGGAAGGAACGATTCTCGGTATTCCCTCCATGGCTGTCTCTCAGGAGGGGCAGGAGCATTTTTATTTCGACGCCGGGGCCCGGTATGCCGTTCGTATTGCACGTCTGATTATGAAAGAGGGTTTGCCGGATGAAACGCTGGTGAACCTGAATATTCCTGATCGGCCGTTCAAGTCCATCACCGGAGTCCGAGTCACCTGTCTCAGCCGCAGGCGCTTTCACAATCCGATCATCGAGAAAGTCGATCCTCGTGGTAGGACGTACTATTGGATCGCCGGGACTCGTGTGTCCTGGAGCCGAAGCAAAGATGCCGATCATGAGGCGCTGGAGCAAGGTGCGGTTTCGCTCACACCCATTCACCTTGATACGACCAATCACGCGGTGCTGGATCGATTCCGGACGTGGGAAACGGTGCGTCGACCGGATACGCGTCAGGTGACTGCAGCCGTAACGCCAAAGGGCAAGAAGAGGGGTTAGGTCCTGTGGGGCATTTGATCGAAGCGATCATCACGGAACTCAGCAGGTTCGTCGTATCGATGATCTCGAGGTTCGAATACACCGGGATTTTCCTTACCATGGCGATCGAGAGCGCCTGCATTCCTTTGCCCAGCGAAATCATCATGCCTTTTGCCGGGTATCTGGTGACGACGGGACAGTTCACGATGTGGGGCGTGACGTTGGCCGGTGCTCTCGGGAACGTCGCTGGGTCGATTGTGGCCTACTATGCCGGTGTGTGGGGCGGTCGGCCGTTCGTCGAGCGATACGGACCCTATATGTTGGTATCGCGAACTGACATCGAGATGGCGGATCGATGGTTCGCCAAGTATGGCGAGGCAGCGGTATTTTTCGGTCGTATGCTCCCAGTCGTCAGGACCTTCATCTCGTTGCCGGCCGGCATTGCCGGGATGAATATTTATCGGTTCGTGCTCTTCACCTTTCTCGGTGCGCTACCCTGGTGTTATCTCCTGGCCTATATCGGTGTAAAAATGGGACAGGAGTGGGAACATCTGAGAGACTATTTCCATCAGTTCGACATCGTGATCGGCTTGAGCTTGGCGCTCATGGTGGGCTATTTTCTCTGGTCCCATTGGCCGAAGCGCCGCATCACTCCGGAGTTGTAATCAGCCCATGCTTTCGATCTACAACACACTCACGGGGGAAAAAGAGCCGTTTCACTCGCTCCAGCTGAAGACCGTTCGAATGTATGTCTGTGGCGTGACCGTCTACGACTATTGCCATATCGGTCATGCGCGGAGCGCGCTCGTGTTCGATGTGATCCGACGCTATCTGGAGTTCAGCGGCTACCAGGTTGAATTCGTCAAGAACTTCACCGATGTGGATGACAAGATTATCAAGCGGGCACATGAACGGGGCGTGTCCTGCGACGTCATTACCGCTGAATTTATCGAGGCCTACTATCAGGACATGGGGAAGCTGGGCATTCGGCGGGCGACGAATGAGCCGAAAGCCACGGAACATATGGCCGAAATCATTGCGCTGGTCGGCACGTTGATTGAGAAAGGTCTCGCCTATCCAGTGGCCGGTGATGTTTATTTCCAGGTTGAAAAGTACCAGGCCTATGGCCGCCTCTCGAAACGGAAGCTCGAGGATTTGCAGGCCGGTGCCCGAGTGGATGTGGATGAACGAAAGCGTCATCCGATGGATTTTGCGCTGTGGAAGGGCAGCAAGCCGGGCGAGCCGTCATGGGAGAGTCCTTGGGGGCCAGGGCGACCGGGCTGGCATATTGAATGTTCCGCTATGGCGATGCGCCATTTAGGTGAGACGTTCGATATTCATGGTGGGGGAATGGATCTTATTTTCCCTCATCACGAAAACGAAATCGCCCAGTCATGTGGGGCGACAGGAAAAGAATTTGCGCGCTACTGGATTCACAACGGATTTGTGCAAATCAATCATGAGAAGATGTCCAAGTCCCTGGGGAATTTCTTCACGATCAGAGAGATCTTTGATAAATCCGAGTGGCCGGAGGATATCGCCGGAGAGATGCTGCGCTACTTTCTCCTCGCGACCCAATATCGTGGCCCGCTCGATTTTTCCGATCACGCCATTAAGGAAGCCAAGCAAGCGTTAGATGGATTCTACGATCTTTTCACGCGACTGACAGAGTCAGCAGAAGAATCCTCGGCTGACAAGGGGCTGACCGAAGTGATTGAGCAATGCCGAGTCGCATTTCGAGAGGCGCTGGACGATGATTTCAACACGCCAATGGCGCTCGCGGCTGTTCAGAAACTGAGAAGTGATGCCAATAAGCTCGTGGAGCAGGGGCTGTCAACGAAGGCGCGACTGCAGGCGCGCGCGGCTTTTAGGGAGCTGGGTTCTGTCCTGGGGCTCTTTCAATTAGACGCGTGGCGGTTTAACTCAGTTAGAGTTCCAGTATCCGAGGTTGTGTCTGTTCAAGAGGACGTACTTGCCTTAGTCATCGAAAGTCTGTCCGATACTAATATCGACGCGAAGCTCAAGGAACGAAATGAAGCCAGGAAACAGAAATATTTCAAGAAGGCCGACGAGATTCGTCAGTTCCTCGCCTCCCGCGGCATCGTCATTGAAGATAAGCCAGACGGCACCAGTCGCTGGAAGCGATAGTCCTCAGGATCTGATCTACGGGCTGCATGCGGTGCGTGAGGCCTTGCGTGCCGGCACGCGTCCATTGCAGCGGCTGATTTTGATGCGAACCGATCGGCAGTTTGCCGATCTCGTGCAGTTGGCGAAGGTGAAGAGAGTCCCCGTTCATATCGAACCTCCCCCTGCGTTTGCGCGATTGGTACCGACCGGGAATCATCAAGGCGTCATCGCCTACATCGCGGCCAAATCGTTTAGCACGACGGAGGATATTCTCGACCGGGCGAAGACGCGGGGCGAGAAGCCATTCCTTGTGCTTCTCGACGGGGTCGAAGATCCTCATAATTTAGGCGCGGTCTTGCGGACAGCTGAAGCTGCCGGTGTTCATGGGGTCTTTATTCCGGAACGGCGTGCCGTCGGTCTGACGCCGGTGGTGGCGAAGGTTTCAGCCGGGGCGATCGATCACATTCCCGTCGGCTGCGTGGCCAATCTGATTCGTTTGATTCAGGATCTGAAAGAGGAAGGCCTCTGGGTTTATGGCGTCGATCCGCAGGCGGAGAAACTCCACACCGACATCGACATGACAGGGCCGATTGCGCTGGTGTTGGGAGGAGAGGGAGAAGGGATTCGTCCTGGCGTGCTGGGGGCCTGTGACGACCTGATTAGGATTCCGATGTTGGGCAAGGTGCAGTCGCTGAATGTCTCGGCTGCCGCAGCTGTCACCCTGTTCGAAGCGGTCCGCCAGCGCCGCAGAATCGCAGCGCCGGCGGCGAAGCCTACCGGATCTTGATCGTCCCGTCTTGGATTGCGGTTTTGAGTAGCTGCGCGGTATTCGACACACGCATCTTTTTCATCATGTTGGCCCGATGGGCTTCGACGGTCTTGACGCTGATCTTGAGCCGCTGCCCGATTTCCTTGTTTTTGAACCCAGCCCAAATCAGTTCAAGGATCTCCTGCTCGCGACTGGTGAGGGATTCTGGCCGTTTCTTGCGTGGTGGCGGGGCGAGGTTCGCCAGGGACGGCTTGGGCTTCGTTTTCGTCTTCGGTTTTGGCTTTGCAGCCGGTGCGGTCCGTGCCATTATCGTGTTCTCCTTTGATGAATGAAAGAGTGCAGTATAATTAAACTTGACGGAGAACTTCGCAGGAGTAAACCCTCGCCAAGCAGGAAGTAGATTATAGAGAACTCCTACGCTATAAGTAAATTCAGGGAGATGGCCCTAGAATAACTACCTAGTCTTTTTCATTTGGCATGCGAAGTGCGTCGCCCGACGTTCCGAGCTGTTGATGGGCTCTGAGTCGATTATGCAAGAATGGCCGCTCTATCTTCTGGTCGGGACCCTCGGCGCGCTGAATGGTAGTTTTCTCAACGTCTGCATCTATAGACTGCCTCGTGGCGAATCGATCGTCTGGCCCGGTTCGCATTGCCCCTCATGCACTCACCCCATCGAGTTCTACGATAATATTCCGCTGATGAGTTACCTCTGGCTTGGAGGCCGTTGCCGGGCTTGCCGCACATCCATTTCGATTCGCTATCCCCTGGTCGAAGCCGCCAATGCACTCGGCTATCTCACGGTCTTGTGGTTCTTCGGTCCCAGCTGGACGGCCGTCCTCTATGCCTTGCTGTTTTCTGCGTTGGTCGTGGTGACGGGAACAGATCTCACCCATAAGATGATCCCTAATGTCATTACGATACCTGGCATGATGGTTGGACTTCTTGGCGCAGCGACTGTTCTGCCGGTTGGTATGGTCAATTCGGTGCTTGGCCTCACCATTGGAGGCGGCATCCTCTGGCTCTTGGCCTGGCTGAGTCCCTATCTGTTTGGCAAAGAGGGAATGGGTGGGGGCGATATCAAGTTGCTGGCGATGGTCGGTGCGTTTCTTGGCTGGAAGCCTGCGCTCCTCACGATCATGATCGGTTCACTCACTGGGTCTGTCATCGGCATTAGCTTGATCGCGCTACGCATCATCAAGCGTGATGACTATATCCCCTTTGGTCCCTTCCTTGTTTTGGGGGCCCTCCTCTCCATGTTTTTTTCCCAGCCACTCCTCGATTGGTATCAAGGTCTCCTCGGTCCTGGCTACTAATACTCCACGTAGTATCTATTTTGGCATCCCCCTGTATCTGAAATAGTAATTGGCTCTCCAGTACTCTCTCTATTTGTTACTGAGGACATGGGCCCGCTCCGCCACCATTTCTTCTCGCGATGATGTGAAACCCCGTGAACTTTCGAAGTTTTCTACATTCCATCTTCAGTAAGTATTCATCCGTATAGTCGTAGGCATGGGTCTTGGAGACAGGTTGATCATCCTAAGTGGATTTCTTCTGCGAGGGGCTATGCCGAAAGACCGACAGATGCAGGAACAGGGCTGGAGTCTGGCAGAGCTCCTCATCGTCTTAGCGATCATGGGGGTCATGACGATGTTGGCCTGGCCGAGTTATCAGACGTTGACTGCTAGGGCTCAGGCGCGGAGCGCCACCGCAGAGATCGCTTCGGAGCTCCGGCTCGCCAGACAGCTGGCGATGGCCAGGCGAGAACGCCTTCGGGTCATATTCGATCGAGATGGCCGCACGATCACGCTACGGCGAGCGGATGCCGAGGGTATCCTGCACGTCTATTCCTATGCGGATAAGGGGGTGGTC
Source organism: Nitrospirota bacterium (assembly GCA_030645475.1). Lineage (NCBI taxonomy): Bacteria > Pseudomonadati > Nitrospirota > Nitrospirota bacterium. The sequence goes on along the minus strand of JAUSMA010000067.1, from coordinate 115,722 downwards.
GTGGAAGAGCCAACTGCCGGCCCTGAACTACTATTTCAGCCAAGTGGCCGGGCTGCAACCCCGACCACCGTTCTTGTGCGAGATAGCCAGGGCCGAGAAACTCGATTCACGGTGAGTATCACAGGAAGAGTGTCCGCATCATGATGCGGGACCGAATATTTCAGATAGAGCGCGGAGCCAGTTTTGCTGAGGTGCTTGTGGCGATGGCTCTCACAATGGCTGGACTTGCCGGGGCGATGGGAGCGTTTGAGGCAGCAGAGCGGATCGTTCGAAATGGCATATTGGCCACGCGTGCCTTGGCAATGGCGGAGTCGAGGATTGAGGCCAAACGGTCTGCGAGATGGGATCGTCTCTTGCTCGATGATTTGAACCACGATGGTGTCCCGGACCTTGTTATGCGTGACGACGGAGTAGGCGGCGATGCAGTGGCCGGTGATGGAACGTACTCCGGGAGTTGGGACCAGGATGGCATCCAACTGATCTGGACGGTGACGCCGAGCCATTCCGGTTCGCTATCGGTCTCAGGTCATGTCGTGATCGAGGCTCGTGCAGCCTATTCTTCCGAGGCAGGTCCGCGTGAGGTACGAGTAGGGACGCTACTGGCCAATCCCCTGTTTGTTGGGAGCCAATAACAAGTCGCCACTTGAGGGAGACAACATGTATTCAGATCGTCAAATAGGAGAAAGCGGCCACAAAGCGAGACTAGAGGCTGGTGCCAGTTTGGTCGAGCTGATGTTTGCCATGGCGGCAGGGCTGGTCGTCTTGGGCGCCACGCTTCAAGCTCTGTCCTATTTTCAACAGCAGTTTATGCGGCAACAACGTGAGGTCGCACAACAGCAAGATCTTCGCCTAGGGTTGGAAGTGCTTGAGCAGGAATTGCGGCTCACAGGGCCCGGTTCTCTGACCATCATGGCTTCGGACTCAGTGGAGTTTTCTGCGAATCTGCAGGGTCTCTCAACGACGATCACGGCAGCGGCGGCAATCGGTCAAACGGCGCTGTCGGTCGAAGACGGGCGAGGGTGGGATGATCGGAGGACCATTGTCGCTTGTTGGGCGGAGCGCTGCGAGACGCTGGCCCTAGCCCGTAATGGACAGCGGCGATTCCTCACCGTGACGCAGCCACTCACAACGATGATTCCATCGGGAGCCTCTGTCGTTCTCTTGAATCGCGTTCGTTACTACAGCCGTCATGATGACCAGGGTGTGCTGCGATTACTGCGGCAGGTTGATGGTGGCGCGAGCGTTTTGGTCGGAGATATCAGGGAGGCTCGATTTTCATATTGGGATGGAAACGGGCAGGCTGTCACACAACCAGCCCTCGCGAGACGGGTCGTGGTTGAAGTCATGATGTCCGATCAAGGGATGCGCGCAGTTCGGGAAATTAGCCTCAGGACATAACAATCGCAGCTCCAACACGAATGGGAGGGAGGATGTGGAGATGGGAAAACGGCCTGCATCAGAACGCATGAATCAGTGCAACAAGGGCCACGTGCTCCTCGCGGCCCTCATGCTGATCGTTTTGCTTGGGATCGCTAGTATGACCTCTCTATTTCTGGCCAGTCAGGATGGACCTGGCGTGAGCGCCATGAGAGAGGACACTGTTGCGCAACAGTTGGCCGACGGTGCGGCGGATATGGTAATGAGCTGGTTCCACGATCCCTCATCTACGCCAACAGCCATTGCCGGATTGTTGGCCAAGCGGCAAGGAGATCTTGCAAGTGGGCCATCGTTTTTCGACGCGACCGGGCGTTCACAATTTATCGGTACCATCGATCGTCCGGATGTCTTTCTTCGTGCCTCGAACCCCACAGACGATCAGGTGTTGAATCAGCCTCCCAACGGCCTGTTCACGTCGTCGCGAGGCCTTGGCCGCATTCTTGCGGTGAAAATGTATGGTCCTCTGCAGCCTGGTTTACTGAGCACGGTTGAGGTCACGGCTGCAACGGTCGATCCTCGGCCGATCACACGAACGGTGCAGCTTCAGCTTGGGGCTCTGTCGATTCCCGCGGTTCGTGCGGCGGTACAAGTCGGACAGTCGTTGGGAACCCTGCAGTCAGGCGGTGCATCTCCCGTGCTGGTGCATTGGGGCGATCAGCGAGTGGTGGGCGATCTTGCGGTGCAGCGAGTCGAGGACCTCGTCCTTAAAAGCAGCAGTGCGCCGGTGACGGGGCAGTCGTACGATCAGCTGCTGTCAGTTCAGGATCGCTGGGCGGAATATTGGATCGGAGGGATGGTTTCGGTCATTGCACCTCCGCCAGGCCAAGGAGCGAATCCTCCGCTTGCTGACAACGTACACCTGCACCAATATCCGACGCCTGGGGTCAGGCTCGATGAGTGGGACTACGATTCACTCAAGAAGCTCGCACTGCGCTGGGGGACCTATTACCGACTCGATCGTATGGGACAGCTTCATCCGCAGGAGGCCTCGGACTCGGATCAGGGAGTCACGCCTGCGGCAGCGCTGGAATCTCAGGCTGTTGGAGACCCCCATGGATTGGTGTTTATCGACACAGTCGATGGGCGGCCGCCTCATGTCGATAATATGGGCATATTGCTGCTCGATACGGACTACGTCGAAGGTCTGCTGGTCGTGCAGGGTCACGTGGTGCTCAGGCCTCGGGCCGCAGGGAAATCTGTTCCGGCCCTCAGCCCCTCTCCGCCGGGGGCGCAGTCCCTCGGGACAAGAGTGCCGGTGCAATTGTCAGGCATCCACTTCAACGGTCTGCTCTATGCGGCCGGTGCAATCAGGATTGAACGATCGGCCCGCCTATATGGGGCGGTGATGGCAGGGCAGAGCGTGACGTCGATCGGAACCGGTGACGTGATCGAGATCTGGCACAACGCCGACTTGGCGCAAGGACTGTTTCGAGGGCTTCCCGTGGTCTATCGAGCACCTGGTACGTGGATGGTGAAGTACTAGCAGGCTGTTGACAAAGGCCGCTAGCAGCGTTCTCGCGGCGCGCAGAGGTTCAACTCACTGCCGAGAGTACGCTTCGCCTCTCCGCTTGCTGCGGCCTTGCTGAAGAGCCTGCGACGACTTCTGCCAGCAGTCTGCAACTGCTCTGGCATGCGCATGCCTGCAGTGGTGTAGTAGTTTGTCAACAACCTGCTAGTGGAAAGGTAAGAACGAAAGGCGTCGTGCATGACGGTCGAGATAGACATATTGGCTGGTGGACCAGGAGGAAAGAAAGGCGGCCGCTCGGCGAAACCATCGCGCTACGCGATCGAACAAAACGTGCTTGATAGCTTGATGTATCGTGGCATGATCAGCCTCTCTGATCTGACCGCTGCGGTCGATGAATCGTCCGATGGTACGGTTGATCTCGAAATTCTTCTCCTGGACCGCTACGGAGTTCCGAAAGAGGCACTTGGGTCTGCGCTAAGTGATTTCTATCAATGCCCCTATTTGCCATATGACGAACGGACTGCAATCGACCGTGAGCTGTTGAAAAACCTCAATGCCGACTATTTGAAAAAACATGCGTGGATTCCCATCGCGCGGCGCGGTTCGTTAATAGACGTGCTCACCAGCGATCCGCACGATCTCGACAAGGGGTGGGATGTGCGGCGCGCATTTCCAGGAATGACCATTCGCTACGCGGTCGGGTTACGCCGGGACATCGAGCAATTTCTTCATCTGGCAACGGGGCAGGGACCGAGAGGCTCGATCGGCGCCATTCTCGGTGAGTTGGTTCATGAAATCCATCGTGAGGCTGTCATCGATCCTGTCTCCGGTGGAATCGACGAGAACGACTCGGCCATTGTCCGGCTGACCAACCAAGTGATCCTTGAAGCCGACCGACTCGGGGCGTCGGACATTCACATCGAGCCCTACGCAGATCGCAAGGACATGGCCATACGTCTGCGCGTCGACGGCACCTGTTTCACCTACATGGGAATTCCCGCGGCTTATAGGCGGGCGGTCGTGTCACGCATCAAGGTCATGGCCAATCTCGACATTGCCGAACGGCGTAAACCCCAAGACGGCAAGATCCGGTATCGGTTGGCAAAGGATCGAGAGATCGAATTACGCGTGGCGACCCTGCCCACCGCCGGACAGGACGAAGATGTCGTGTTGCGGATTCTCACGGCCAAGCAGCCGATGTCGCTTGGGGCGATGGAGTTTTCCCTTGCCACCTTGCAGGCTATTCAAGCCATCGCGGAGAAACCGCACGGGATCATCCTCTGTGTCGGACCAACCGGGTCCGGTAAAACGACGACCCTGCATGCGATTCTGAAGCACATCAATACCGACGAGCGAAAGATTTGGACGGCCGAAGACCCTATCGAAATTACCCAGGACGGTCTCCGCCAAGTTCAAGTCCATCCAAAGATCGATCTCACCTTCGCGGCCGCGATGCGGGCGTTTCTGCGTGCCGATCCCGACGTCATCATGATCGGCGAGATGAGGGATAAGGAAACAGCCGATATCGCCATTGAAGCCTCGCTCACAGGCCATCTGGTGCTCAGCACCCTCCATACGAACAGTGCGATCGAGACGGTGGTTCGGTTGCTGGACCTTGGCTGTGACTCGTTCAACTTTGCCGATGCCATGTTGGGAGTCCTCGCCCAGCGCCTTTGCAAACGAATCTGCACCCAGTGCAAAGAGTCCTACCATCCGAGCCGACAGGAGTACGACGAGTTGGTACAGGGATACGGCGCGCAGGACTGGCCAACGGTAGGCATCGAATATCTCCCCGATTGGCGCCTCTACCGTGGACGAGGTTGTGAGGCCTGTAACCGAACCGGGTTTAAGGGCCGAGTGCCCCTTCATGAACTGCTGCTTCCCTCGGAAAACATGAAACAGCTCATCCAGGCTCGATCTCGAACTGCTGAGATGCTGGCCCTCGCTCTGGCAGAGGGGATGGTCACATTGCTTCAAGACGGCATTCAAAAAACGCTACAGGGATGCACCACTTATCGTCAAGTCAGAGCTGTGGCGATGAAATAGCTGATCCTTCGCTTCGCTTCAGGCAGTATTTCTCCCTCTCATGCTTCCCTTCCGTTCAGGAATTCCTCCATTGAGGCGTCCATCCCTCGACGAAAATTGTCTCCCATACGTCCAGAAAACGCTCACAGGTAAGAAGATCACCCATGATGTACGTTTGAATATCAAAGGGTTGCGAATGGCCGCCCTTGTGTTCCTACCGGCATGTCCCTTGCGTGAGTGTGACAGACGATATGGGTCTATCAGGACAAAATAGGACGGATGTTATGCTCGGATCGAAGAATCGCCAGAGCGGTTTTACGTTGATCGAGCTGATGATCGCTGTGGCGATTATCGGGGTCGCGATGGCGATCGCCATACCGAATTTTACACGGATGTACATAGACTATGAAGCGAAAGCGACGGCCTCCGAGATTACTCGATTTCTTGTCTTGGCTCGCACTAGAGCGCAGACGACGAATCAGACCCTGAACGTCCAAATCGTATTTACGAATGGGCTGATCCAAATGGCCGCCATCAATTTTGCCGGTACTCAGGTCTTTCGGAACGGGTTTGATGCGGTACATATGGCGCCATTAACTTTCAATAACGGCGCGATTGCAAACGGTGGGGTGGTCCAATTTAATTCCGTGGGGTTTAGGACCAGTGCCCCTGGTACGGGAGTTCAGACGATTATTGTTGGGGGGGCTCTGGCTGGGACTCCGACGACGCAGTATCAGATTAACATTGCGCCGAGTGGGACCAGCGGGCTTGTGAGGTTGTGAGGCGATGAGCGACAACAGGTGCGAGAGCAATATGGCGATAAACTGGTCTCGACAAGAACAGGGGTTCACGCTCATCGAGGCCATGGTGTCGTCGGCCATTCTTGCCGTTGGGTTGCTCGCGCTATCGGCGATGACGACATTGTCGTTCACGCGCAACAGCGACGGCAATGAAGTGACGGTTGCCACGAACCTTGCGACGGAGCTTGTCGAACGGATGCAATTCAATCGACGGAATCTCGTAAATGGGTATAACGGTATCAATTTGACCTCAGCGAATGCTGCGCTCTGTACCCAGAATCCGCTGACGCAGCCGGTGGCGAGGGGAGATTGTCTGCAGTGGCAAGCTCGCCTCTTCGCGGCTGGATTGGTAGGGGTCCAAGCCAATGTGGCGGCGGCCGCTGTGGGGCCGGTTGGGCTCAATCAAAACAACATCAATGTGAACGTCACGTGGACCGGATCAAGTCGAAACACCATTTCCGGGGGGTCGGCCGCCTGGGTAGCAGGGACCAAAGTTGTTACGTTGAATACGATGATCGCACCAGAGTGAGACGCCGACAGGGAAAGGGGCGGCCGCACGATATGAGATCGCAGGACAAGCCAGATGAGCAGGGGTTCACACTGGTCGAAATCATGGTGGCGACTGCCGTGACATCCGTGATCGTGTTAGCGGGTATGTCTGCCTTGACGATGACCGGCAAAGCGGTGCGGGCCAATGAGCAAATTTCCGGTGCCCAGCAGAACGCGCGTATGGCTATGGAGATGATCACCCACGACATCAAGCTGGCGGGCTTTGGGCCGCCCATCGATCCCTCAAGAAATCCGCCTCCTGTTGGAAGCTGTGGCATTGGCGGAATACCAGTGCCGATTCTCCCGGGGGATAACAATCCAGCCGTCGGGGCTCCTGATACAGGGCCGGACCAAATTTCTCTCGTGGTGCCCCTCACATTTTATGGTGGGCCAGGTATTCCGGCTGTGCCGCCGGCGTGGCAGACCACCGCTCCGCTTGGTGCGGGCGGAGGAGGGGGTTTTGCCACTGTACCGATCAACGCAGCCATCCTTCCCAACATGGTGGCAGCGGGACTTACAGCAAATTCCTATATTTCACTCGGCGGGATCGTCGCGGCTCAGGTGGGGGGCGCGGCGGCTCCTCTCGTGCCGACGGCTCCCGTTCCTGGACCGACACAGATTCCTACTGGGACCCAGATCTTTATCCTTCAATGCATCACCTATCAAGTTATTCCTCAGCTGGCCGGTGGCGCTCCCGGTGCAGACCTCAATAACATCTGTGCCGGCAATGCTCCCTGCTTGGTCCGCGGGATCGCGAATGCCACTGTCGCCTCATTTGGGCGCGTCCTGCCGAACTGCAATGTCCCGAACAGCCCCTGTTTGCCGATCGTCGATGGGATTGAGGACCTCCAGTTCGCCTATGCCTGCGATGGCTGCCTGCTCCCGGCAGCCGGCCTTAGCGAGCCCAATGGTCTGATGGACGACGTGAACGGAAACTTGATCTTCGACCAACCGGATTACATCTCGAATCAAATTTGGAACAATCCACCCATGACGCCGTCCGCGATCAAAATGGTTCAAGTCACGATCGTCGCCCGGCAGCAATCGGTGGATAACGGGCTCGGAGAAGGGAATACGCAGGCAGGAGCGGGAACCCTTTCCCCCGCCTTTCTCACGGTCGACGACCATGTTCATGCCAATGGCGTGTTCGTGGCCGGCGATACGGGAGCTCAGATTCCTCCCTATGCATCGGTTCGCCGGCGGGTGGTGACCAGGACTGTGGAGACGAGAAATGCGAGACCATGGTCCTGAACCAGGAAGGAAGATGATGATGAGTGAGCGGCGCAATAGGTCACAGATCAGGGATGAGCGGGGGGTCAGTCTCATCACCGTCATGATGGTGCTCTTCATCATGACCTTGATGGGAATTTCAGTTCTCACCATGACGGGATTTGAAAAGCAAATGGCCAGTTCCAGCAGCGCCAGTGAGTCTGCAACGAGCGCGGCGGAATCTTGCGTGAGTACCGCAGCGAATGTCCTCCAGCAGAGTCTTCAAGCTCATGTCGTGCCGACAACGTTGCTTGCTAATGCAGTTCCGCCTGGCCCGGTGCCACTAGCGAATCAGGCCGTATTAAACAGTGAGATTATCAGCGATGGAGGCAACTTGGATTTCCCAACCGGAGTAGGCTCTGCGCCAAACCTGGTGATGGCCATAGGTAACTATCAGGTATTTGGTGACATAGATCGGCTCTATCTCAAATGCGAAGGCAGCAATTGTGATGCAAGTAGTGGGGAGATCAGGCTCGATATTTTTTATCAAATCACTTGTGTGGCGCAAAATCTGGCTACAGGGACGACCAGTCAAGTCGGGGCGTTGTATGCCTGCCACAATACAGGTTCGTTTTGTCAGCCGAGGCCGTACTAGACCCTCGGCTCTCCTAGATGAGGAGGATTACCATGATGGATGACGTTCGTACAGAGAAGAAGAGGAAGGACCTCAACCGAGGGTGCAAGATGGGTGGGTCTCGCCGACTGTTGTTCCTTCGCGCAGGGATCATGGTATTGGTCGTGACTGTCACATCAGTCGTAAGTGTCGGTATCACCCTGGCCGACGAGCAGGCCCTGCCTTCGATGACGATTGGCCTTCAACAGGGCGCGATTACTGCGATCCATGAGAAAACCCTCGACATCGATGGACGGACCTATGGCTTAACGCCGGACGTCGTCATGCTTGATGAGCAGGGAGAGGCTTTGGAGCCCGGTCGCCTCATGGTGACCGCCGAGGTGAAGTTTCATGTCAAGAAAGAACAAAGCAACAAGATCGACAAGCTGATCGTGACGCTTCCCAGGTAATCAGGAAGCGTAGATACGATGTTTGGTGCAACAAGAACGGAGGGTGCCATGAAAAGCCGGAGTATCGCCACTCGTGGAACCGTCATGCTGGCGTTGGTGGGTTGTCTCGTGGGGCCTAGTGCGCTGCAGGCCCAGACAATGGACCAGTATTTTGCCGTGCCGCCTTTCGTCAGCGACCAAGTGGCGCCCAATATCATTCTGTTGCTCGACAACTCCGGCAGTATGAGCGGTTTGGCCTGCGATCTCTCCAACCCTGCCGATGGGGATTGCAGCGATGCCGGTGATCGACCCTTCGCGAACACGTTCAACTTCACCGGGTACTTCGACTCCCTCCTTTGCTACACATACGACGCGGGTGCCGATGCGCGCTTCGAGCCTGCGACGGTTAAGGCCGCGTTAGCGACCGCTTGTCCCATTACCGAGTGGGATGGAAACTTTTTGAATTTTGCGACCTTCCGGCGGTTCGATGCGCTCAAGAAATCGATGATCGGCGGCGACTGCTTTGTTGCACGAGCAGCGGACGGGACCTGTCCGACGAATGGCACACCGGCGCTGCGCACAGTGCGGGCACAAGCGACCGGAGTGAATATAGAGTTAGTGGATACTGACTATGCGGGAGGAGTCGGGGCGACAACCTACGTCGGAAGAATTCCCTTGGCTGACAGATCCGGCAGCCCCGCACAACTCTGGATCGGTGTAGCCGACGGATATTTCTGCGTCGATAACGACAGCACGTTTAATAATAACTGCGGAGATGGGTACAGCCAAAGAAAGTATGAACTCAAGATCGGATATACCGCCGAGCCAACGGGGGTCATCCAACAGATTGGCGCTCAGGCGCGATTTGGTCTCTTTGAATTTAAGCCTGCGGGTGACGGTGCCAGAATGCTGGTGGGCGTCGGATCTCGCCAATCGATCGATTTCTCCGGATCGACCGTGGAGACCTTCACTACCAATACGGCAGCCATGGTGGATGCGGTCCAGGAATCGTTCCCCTCGACCTGGACGCCTCTGTCCGAGTCTCTCTATGAAACGGCCCGATATATTGCCCAGATCAACTCCACATATCTAGCCGGTTCCTATGTCTATCCCATTGCCTTTTCCGGAGGGGTTTCAAACGGTGTGGCCTTTGGAGCGTCGGGGGTGGGTTCAATAGGCGCGTCTGAAATTACCGCGCTGACCGGTGCCGAAACCTGCACGGCTGGGGCCGGCTATATCGCCAACGCTTGCGGACGAGATCCATACTTTTTCGGAAGCAACCACACGCCTGCTTGGGCCACGACATCTACACAGGTCCGCTGCTGCAAAACGTTTGTGATCCTTGTAACGGATGGGGAGCCGACACAGGATACCAATATTCCAGCAGGGGTTCAGGATTACGCCCATGGGCAACATGGGCTTCACTGCGTGGGCGGGAACGCGACCATCCATGCGCCCAATGGTACCTGCAATACGAATAGTGCCACTACTGCCGCAACGTTGTTAGGGGAACATAAGACGGATTATGCATCGAGTGGTAACCACTATTTGGATGATGTGGCCTATTGGGCCCATACGAACGACCTCCGTCCCTGTAACGGAACTGCCCCAGCTCTTACCGATGGGACAATTGCCGTCCTGAACGTAACGGGTCATTGTTTGGAGGGGCTCCAAAGTATTTCAGTCTACACGTTTTTCGCCTTCGGCAACATTGCGGGCAGAGAAATCTTGATGCACACAGCCAAGCTGGGTGGTTTCGAGGACAGCAACAACAATAACCTTCCAGACCTGGTGACGGAGTGGGACAAGGTGATCAATGCGACTGGCGCACCTGGGACCGACGGAATTCCCGATAACTATTTCGAATCCTCTAATGTCGACGACCTTCAAGATCGGCTGATGGCGACGATTACGGCGATCTTGCGGAAGAGTTCGTCCGGAACAGCCATTTCCGTGTTGGCCACCTCTGCCAGCGGTGAGGGGAGCGTTTACCAAGCGTACTTCTATACCAGCACTGTCGGGCAGGGTGGAGCCAATGTGAAGTGGACCGGGTATGCGCAGGGCTTGTTCATCGACCATCTGGGGAATTTTCGAGAAGATACGAATCAAGATGGAAGATTGGTCTACGAAGATGACTACATCGTGAGGACTCGGTACGACAACAACATCGCCAGCCTTACGTATGGAAAAGTGCTTGTCGACAAGTTTGGAGATGCGAACGGCGACGGGACCGCCGACAGTACGACACCCACAACCGCAGGCCTGGAGTTGAAAGATATTCGTCCCTTCTGGGAGGGAGGCAAGCAGTTGGCCGATATGGCCTCTGCGGACAGACATCTGTTCACCTGGGTCGACTCCAACAATGATGGACTCGTGCAGCAGGCAAGCGAACAGATGCTATTTAATACGACGAATTCGGGAACGCTGAGTCCGTATCTGCGGGCCAGCGCCGCCCCCTACACGGCCAATAATATTATCAACTTCGTCCGTGGGGATGAAATCGCGGGGATGCGTACGCGCATGCTGGAAACGCCGCTCGGCAGCGGCACGTATAAGGTATGGAAACTGGGCGATCCCATTCACTCGACGCCCACCATTGTGGCTGCGCCGCGGGCAAACTACGATCTCATTTATGGAGATGCTTCCTACACGGACTTCTATCTCCGATGGAAGGGGCGTCGAGAAGTCATCTACGTGGGCGCGAATGACGGAATGTTACATGCGTTTAATGGCGGGTACTACCACAAGAGCGACGATTTAAGCACGGGAACCGCTGCCAGCCCTATAGTCGAGCACGGGTGGTACACCAATACTCCAACTCTGGACAACCGAGGACAGCATCTTGGAGACGAGCTGTGGGGATTTATTCCCTATCAACTCCTGCCTCAGTTGCAGTGGCTGACGAGGGCTGACTACACCCATGTTTACTATGTGGATCTCAAACCAACCGTAGCGGATGTTCGCATCTTTACGGACGATGGGCCGAATGGTACTCATCCTGGTGGCTGGGGCACGGTCTTGATTGGAGGATTCCGTATGGGAGGGAGCTGCGGGAGATGTGCGTCCGGCACGGGCGCTCCTCCGATGACAGTTAATATTGCCGGGACGGATCGCACATTTTACAGCGCCTACTTTGTGCTGGATATCACCAATCCAGACGTGGAGCCCCCAGTCCTCTGGAGCTTCAGCGACGTCGATTTGGGGCTGACGATCGGTGCTCCGTCGGTGATGCGAGTGAGTCCGACGGCGGATGCGAAGACCGATAACACCAATGCGAAATGGATGGTCTTGTTCGGCTCAGGGCCGAATGGTTACTCGGCGGACTTGCCCGCCGCCCCTACACAAACAGCCGCGGTGTATGCCGTGGATTTAAAGCTTGGGCCTGGGGCCGGCAATTCCCAGGTGACGAGAATGCAGACCGGTTCCTGGCGATCATTTCTCGGTAATATTGCAGTGCTGGATCGGAATTTCGACTACCGGCACGATGTCGCGTATTTCGGACGTACGATGCATGATGGGTCTCTGCCCTGGAGAGGCAAGATGTATCGGTTGACGACCAGTGGCTGCACGAACGCTCCTTGCAGCACCTCGACCTGGGGTGTTGCCAGCGGAGGCAGTCGATCAGCCACGGAAATGATCGATACCTTCCTTGACTACACTGCGTCGACTAGTGTTACGAGCGAAATGGGGCCGGTGACGACCGCACCGTCGGTGACGATCGACGATGCCAATAAGGTCTGGGTCTTTTTCGGAACAGGCCGTTACTTGAGTAATTCCGATAAAACCGACACCGCGCAGCAGTACCTCTTTGGGATTAAAGACAGTGTGATGAACTCAGTCTGTACCCAGACAAATACGATAAACTGCCAAAACACCGATCTGGTGAACACGACGAGTGCAGTAGTCTGCGTTGTCTGTTCCACTGGGACGAACCAAGTGACGGATCCCAACAATCCTGGAGTCACTGATGTTGCGTCGGGTCTCACCTCGATGGTGGGGCTGATCCAAAGCAAGGACGGGTGGTACGTCAAGCTGGCGACTGCGGCTGGCACGTCGGCAGAGCGATCAGTGTCCAGCCCAGTGGTACTTGCTGGAGCAGTGTTCTTCCCAACGCTTATTCCCACGAATGATTTCTGTTCCTCTACGGGAACGAGTTATCTCTATGCCTTCTACTATAAGACTGGGTCAGCCTATTCGTCTCCGATCATTGGGACCACCACCTCCGGAGCGAATACGAACAACAGTACCAGGGTCCTCATGGGCGAGGGGGTGGCTTCGCAAGTCGCCGTCCATATCGACGGACCAGGAACGGCGAATGGCTCCTCCAGTGGAGGAGGGAGTGGAGGAAAGCCACCGATTAAATATTGCAGCCAGATGAGCACAGGGAGTAGTGAGTGTAAGGATGCAAATGGGCCAAATCCTCCCTGGAGTCGGTATCTCACTTGGTTACGTCAGCGAGCCTGAGGGATGGCTGATAAGGGCTGGGTGGGATCAGCACGTTGGTTCCTCCCGGCCCGCCGTATGAGCAAGGTAGTGTGTCGCAACGAACGGGTTTGTCGCGTTGAGTGATGGATACAAGACTCTTTCCATTGTTAAGCGTTGTTCCTCTCCTCCTGTCCATCGGGTGTAATCCGAGCTCTGCCCCCGGTAACGGACCGTCCTCTCCAAGTGTTGCCCCTCCACAGCGCCTTGCGACTATCCGCTTAGCAACAATTACTCCAGACCCCATTACGCTGAACGAAGCGGTCAAGGTCATGATCGAGACCGATACTGGCCAGTCCGATGCAGCTGGATTTCAGTACCAATGGATCGTGAACGGTAATCCCCTCCGAGATCAGACAGGACCCATATTGACGCCGAGTATGTTGCAGCGCGGTGACCGCGTGGCAGTCGGACTTATTCCCATGAGCGGCATGGTTCAAGGGACTCGGTACCAGGCGGGCCCCGTGGTGGTCGGCAATAGCCCTCCCGTCGTTGGCCATATCTCCATCGAGCGACCGACTGATCCGCATGCGCCAGTCTTTGCGAGGGTGGATGTCGTCGATGCAGATCGTGACGAAATGTTGTTCGACTTTCGATGGTTTCGGAACGGCGCTGTGGTGAAACAAGGGCCGGAGCAAACGTTGGATACCAAGGAGTTTCAGGCTAAGGATACGCTTGAGGTGGAAATCACTCCCCGGGACCAATCGTCTACTGGAAAGTCGATTCGTTCTGAGTCGGTCTATGTCGGCAATAGTCCTCCGAAGATCGTTTCTACTCCCGCAGGCCTTATCGGTCGTGAGCGGTACGAGTATGCAGTGAAAGCCATCGATGCGGACGGCGACATCCTGAGCTTTCTCCTAGAAGTGGCGCCCCCTGGGATGGTGATTGATAAAGGGACTGGGCATCTCGTCTGGCAGATTCCCCTGGGCCAGCTGGGCAGCCACCGAGTGCGTATCGTGGCTGAAGATGGACAAGGGGGGAGAGCGTTCCAGGAATTCGACTTCACTCTTCCTGCTCCTATCGTGTCCGCTAAACCTGAAGGCGCGTAGGGCTGCCGGCGGCTATATCCTTTCTTCCGCTTGTCACACCTTTCCTCGGTTTGCTAGAATCAACGCACGATCACTGAGGGGAAGGAGAACGCCTGAGCGTTTGTGCGTAAACTAAAACTACGAGAAGGCACTAATACCGCCGTGCTGTTCGGTCACCATGACCGGCACCTCAAGCTGATTGAAGAAGACCTCGGCGTGCGCCTTTCGGCACGAGGCGAGGAACTCACCCTCGACGGTACCCCTGACGCCACACGGTATGCGGAACGCGTCCTGACAGAACTCGCGACTCTTGCCAACGACGGGATGGTCCTCCAGCCGGAGGATATCACCCATGCTTTGAGTGCGCTCCGGCAGAGTCCCGAGACTCCGATCAAAGAACTCCTCTCCAGCGCGGCCACAATCGTCACGAAGAAACGATTTGTCGCGCCGAAAACGCCGACGCAAAAAGCCTACATCGAAGCCATTGAAACCCACGATATCGTGATTGGCATCGGTCCGGCTGGAACAGGCAAGACCTATCTGGCGATGGCGATGGCGGTGAGCGCCTTGATGAAGAAAGAAGTGAGCCGGATCATTCTGGCGCGGCCGGCTGTCGAAGCAGGCGAGAAGATCGGCTTTTTACCCGGCGATATGTATGCCAAGGTGAATCCCTACCTCCGTCCTCTGTACGACGCCTTGTTCGACATGATGGATATGGAGCGGGCTACGCGTGCGATCGAGCGAGGTGATATTGAAATTGCGCCACTCGGCTTTATGCGAGGCCGTACGTTGAATGATTCGTTCGTCATTCTCGACGAAGCGCAGAATGCCACGGCGGAACAAATGAAGATGTTCCTCACGCGGCTCGGGTTCCATTCCAAGGTGGTCGTGACCGGTGATATTACTCAGGTGGATCTGCCGCCTGAGCGGGTCTCCGGCCTGATCGAGGTGCGGGAGATTTTGCGCGACGTCGAGGGCATTCAATTCGTCTACTTCGACGAGCGTGACGTGGTCCGTCACAAGTTGGTGCAGGACATTATCAAGGCCTACGATCATCACCAGCAGACCATTCAGCCTTCCGGTTCCTCATCGGGCACAACGGGGCGGCGACCATCACCAGCGCTGCATCAAAAGCCGCCGAAGCCTACTACCCCTGCCTCATCACTCACGGACTCGTGGGGCCAGTCGCATTAATGCCGGTTCATATGCAGATTCAGGTTCGACGTGTCACGTTCGACCAGGCGCGCCTGGATCGACAGGCACGGGCGATTCTGTCCGATGTCGGCGAAGCACCGGCGGAGCTTGGCATTCTGTTCGTGGGCGACCAGCGGATGAGGAGTCTCAATCGTCAGTATCGGGGTAAGGATCGCACGACCGACGTGCTGGCCTTTGCCATGCGGGAAGCGCCCCATTCCTCTTCGACGGTGCTTGGCGATGTGGTCATTGCCGTGCCGACGGCAGTTCGTCAAGCGAAAGAGGGCCAGCGATCGTTGGATGAAGAGCTAACGGTGCTCCTGGTCCACGGCATTTTGCATCTCTGCGGCTACGATCATGAGCGAAGCGAGAAAGAAGCGCGCCGGATGCAACGCCGGGAACGGATGATTCTGCGGTCGCTCGCCCGCGTGCCGAAACCAGCGAATTGTATCCGGTAGTTTTCACACGCAGACCACACGAGTAGTTCTATGGAATGGCTACAGAAATTAAGTGACGGGCTCACCAAGACACGCGATGTCCTGCGCGGGTCTTTGGATCGGTTGCTGGGCCGTGCGGCGGATCCTGCCCTCTTGGAGGAATTCGAAGAGTCGCTCATTGCCTCCGACCTCGGTGTCCGTGTCGTGGAGCGTGTCATGGAACGCCTGAAGAAGCAGCTCCAAGGGACCGACGCCTCGCAATCAGCGCAGGTGCAAAAGATGTTGCGAGACACGCTGCTCGATGTCTTGACGCCCGTGCAAGGACTGTCGTTGGAGTCTTTACTTGCGAAGGGCCCTAAGCCCTTCGTCATCCTGACCGTAGGGGTGAACGGTGTGGGCAAGACGACGACGATCGCGAAAATTGCGCAACGGCTTGTGCAGGCAGGGAAGGTGCCGTTGTTGGTGGCAGCCGATACCTTTCGCGCGGCGGCAATCGATCAGCTGCAAGTCTGGGCCGATCGGGTCGGTGTCGACGTGATCCGCCACCGCCATGGAGCCGATCCCGCAGCGGTCGCGTTCGATGGGATCGCTGCTGCGAAAGCTCGGAAGGTGGACGTGGTTTTGATCGATACGGCGGGCCGGCTGCACACGAAATCGAATCTCATGGACGAACTCCGTAAGATCACCCGCGTCATCGCGCAGGAATGTCCCGGTGCGCCGCACGAAGTGCTCCTTGTGCTGGACGCCACGGTCGGGCAAAACGCGCTGTTCCAAGCCCGTCAATTCCATCAGACTGTCGGCGTGACCGGTTTGGTTCTGACAAAGCTCGACGGCACCGCTCGCGGAGGGATCGTGGTCGCGATCGCCGAGGAGCTCAAGTTACCCGTGAGACTGATCGGAGTCGGGGAGTCGGTCGAGGACCTGCAGGATTTCAAGAGCGATGCCTTTGTGGATGCGCTCATCGGGACATCGCCGCCGTCATCAGCGTAACCCCTGTGAAATCACGGCATTTTCTTCTCAGTCGGCATCGTCCGTGGTAGGTTACATTTGCCGATGATCCCAACGCGGCGCGTGACACATTGTTCTCGTGAAGGCTGAGGTATGATCAAGATTTTAGTGATCGATGACGATCGCATGAACTGCGAGCTGATCCAGTCCGTGTTCACTCGACATGGGTATCAGGTGTTGACGGCGACGAGCGGGATCGAAGGCCTGACGATCTTTCGCCAACATGCTCCGCGGGTCACAATTCTTGATCTTCGCATGCCGGAAATGGATGGGCTGACCGTTCTCAAAGAAATCCGCGCCTATGATCCCCATGCGCCAGTGATCATCTTGGGAGGCGGGGCGACCGAGGAGCAGGAAAATCAAGCTCGGGGGTTGCGCGTCACCGACTTTATCCGCAAGGGCCTATCGCTTGACGTGCTCGTCGAATGCGTCAACCGGGTGGTGCAGCTTCCGGCTCGACCTGTCTCCGCGTTGCCAGGGGCGGCGGACAGCGCCGCCGTGGCCGATACCGGGGAAACGATTCTCGTCGTCGATGACGAGCCGTTGGTCCGCGACCTGCTTGTCCAGTTTCTCAGTCTCCGCGGTTATCGGGCCCTTGGCGTGAAAGATGGCGCTGAAGCCCTTTCGATGGTGGAGCAAGCGCCGCCCGATCTGATTCTGCTCGATCTGATCATGCCAGGCATGGACGGTGCTGAGGTGCTTCGGCAACTTCGCCAACGCGAATATACCGGCGGGGTAATCATCATCACCGGGAGTCATGACGAAGACCGTCTCGACGAAGCCTGGGTCATGGGGCCGCAAGAAGTCATCGGGAAGCCCGTCGACCTTGAGCAATTGTTGACGTCTATCCAGCTTGTGCTCGTCTGTCGCGAATGCTAAAACCCTTCCGATGCCAATCGGAAGCAGGATCGTCTCTTTTCTTCCTCTCATGCTCCTCGCGCTCTTCAGCGACGGGGCACCCGGTATAGCCTGCGCAGCTGAGCCTTCCTCACCAGGACAGATCATGATGCATCACGATCTGTTCGTACAGATCGTCCCCGAACAACATGCCCTTATCGCAACAGACCGGCTGACCCTTGAGGTGGCAGAGCCGCAGACTTCGATTCGTTTCTCGCTCGCCTCCACGCTTCAGGTTGACCGCGTGGCATTCGTGCACAGATCGTCGGGGACGGAGGTCTTGAGTGACGATGTACCGTATGAAGTCGAACATGGCTCCACGCCGGAGTCGGCGCAACATGTAACCATTCCCTCGCAGATCCTGGCTGCGGGCCTGGTGACGCTGGAGATTCACTACCATGGGGTCGTCAACGACCCGCCGCGCGATCCACGCCATCTTCGCTTTGTGACGCCCAGTGAGACGGCCGGACATATCGGGCCGGAAGGTGTCTATGTGAGCAGCGAAAGCCACTGGTATCCGGATGTTCCGGAATCGCTCGGTACCTATACGTTGCTGGTTGCGGTGCCAACGGGATGGACCTCCGTGACCCAGGGGAAGGCTGGTGAA
The DNA here is from genome assembly GCA_030645475.1 of Nitrospirota bacterium. Classification (NCBI taxonomy): domain Bacteria; kingdom Pseudomonadati; phylum Nitrospirota; species Nitrospirota bacterium. Next base: position 97,519 of record JAUSMA010000067.1, on the reverse strand, counting down.
GCGCGTGCCTGTCCGGTCGGGGTCTGCCGTCATGCTGGAATGGTGATGACGGAATGGACGGTGCCGCAGCCGAGCGAAGCGCTCACACTCGTGGCGAACAGATTCGTCACCGAGTTTCGCGATTGGACAGCCAAGACCGGTCAGAGGATTCAGCTCTCGACCTACCTCTTTCCCGATGATGCACATTTGGCCGAGGAATATCTCGAGGCCACCGCGCGGTATTTGGAGGCCTACATCCCGCTGCTGGGTCCCTATCCGTTTGAGAAGTTCGCCGTGGTGGAGAATTTCTTTGCGAGTGGGCTCGGTATGCCCTCGTTCACCCTGTTGGGGAGCGGCGTCATCAAACGGCATTATGTGCAGCCCTACGCACTCGGCCACGAGATCGTGCATTCCTGGATCGGCAACGATGTTTTCAATCGCGTCGATCGCGGAAATTGGGTGGAAGGGCTGACGACGTACTTGGCCAATTATTACTGGCACGAATTGATGGGAGATTCAGCGCAGGCACGGGATCAACGCCGCCTGATGGTGCAGGGCTACAACCTTCATGTCCCCCCGGAGCGGGACTATCCGGTCGCACAATTCACGCACAAACTGGATGAGCATGACAATGCCATCGGGTATCAAAAATCCGCCATGCTGTTTCACCTTCTGCGCCAGGAGGTGGGAGACGAGACGTTCTGGCGAGCCTTGAAGAGCTTTGTGGGGCAGTATCGTGGAAGGCATGTGGAATGGCGCGATCTTGAACAGGTCTTTGGGGAAGAGAGCCACCAGGATCTCCGATGGTTTTTTGCGCAATGGGTGGAACAGGATGGGGCGCCCATGCTGTCGTTGTCGGAGGCCGTTGCCCGTCCTGTTGCGGGGAAGCCTGGGCAGGCCGTTCAGCTCGAGGCCACGATCGTTCAATCGGGCAAGCTCTTTCGTCTTCCCCTTCAGTTATTGATTCGCATGGAGGGCGATCATGAAGAGGTTCTGACTGTGCCGCTGCGTGGGCTGCGCGAGACGATTTACATGACCCTGCCCGCTCGACCGATCTCGATTGATCTCGACCCCGAGTTCATGACCTTTCGACGGATCGACCGGCAATCGTTGCCACCGGGGCTCAATCACTATGTCACCGATCGGCGGCGGTCGGTCGTGATGGCCTTTACAGATGAGCCGGGGCATCCCTCTCTGTTTCGCGACGTGGTCGCGCGCATTGAAGCGCAAGAGCAGCAGAAACCGATTGGTGAGCGAACGGTGATGGCCCCGATGGCACAGGACGGGCTGTTGCCTCAGGAAGGTTCGGTGTTAGTATTGGGCGGCCCGGAATCTCTCGCGGGGATTCAATCGATTCTCGCCAAGCATTGCGGTGAGCGCGCGATGCTGCACGACAAGGGCGTCACGGTGATGGGACGGGCGCACGAAGGGCCTGGACTGGCCCTGCTGGCCAGTTGCCACCGGGTCGACCGCCCCGGCAGCGTCGTGACGGTGCTGTATGCGGCCACCCCTCAGGCTGTGGCGAAGGTGGCGCGGCTGCTCTTTTTTTACGGATGGAATAATTTCGTGTTGTTCAACGATGGCGCGGTCGTCATTCGTGGCGAATGGCCCATCGCCAGCGATCGTACGGAGGTGCGTTTCGATGCCAGCAATCTCATTCAGTAAGTGCTGCATGATCGGTCTCGTGTGTCTGTTGCTGGGGGAGCAGCAGGGGCAGGCAGAGGGCCTTGCCTCGAAGGCTCGGGTGGTTCCCGCTCACCAGTCTGAGCGGCATCTGAAGAATATTCGCCAGCTGACGGTGGGCCGGCAGAATGCCGAAGCCTACTTTTCCTTCAGCGGGAACAAATTGATCTTCCAATCGACCAACAATTGGATGAAGGATACCTACGCGGCCATGCTCAAGCCGGCCGACGCCGGGCTGGATTGTTATCAAATGTACGTGATGGACTTAGAAAGTAATACGGTTCGTTTGGTGAGCACCGGCACGGGCGCCACCACATGTGGCTATTTTTTCCCCGGTGATCGCCGGGTGCTCTATTCATCGACCTATGCCACGGGGCCGAACTGTCCGCCGAAGCCGAAGCGGGAAGGGGCCTACCGCTGGGCGTTGGACGATTACGATTTGTACGCCGTGCGTATTGATGGTCAGGAAATGCAGCGGTTGACCTCTTCGTCCGGCTACGATGCGGAGGCCACGGTGTCGCCGGACGGGAAGACGATCATTTGGACCTCTGTGAAAGACGGGGATTTGGATATCTATGCCATGAACCTCGATGGCTCCAGGGTTCGGCGGCTGACGAACGAGATCGGCTACGACGGAGGAGCGTTTTTTTCGCCGGATAGCAAGCGCATTGTGTATCGGGCCTCGCACCCGACCGATCAGGCGGAGATTGAGAAGTACCAGGATTTGCTCAAGCAGAATCTGGTGGAGCCGGGACAACTTGAACTCTATGTGATGAATGCGGATGGCAGCGGGAAGCGCCAGGTCACGTCGAACGGTGCCTCGAATTTCTCGCCCTTCTATTTTCACGATGGCAAGAGAATCATTTTCTCTTCGAATGTGGAGACTAAAGGCGAAGGCGGCCGACCCAGTTTCCATCTTTACGCAATCGGTGAGGATGGCCAAGGCCTTGAACGGCTCACCTTCGACGGACAGTTCAACAGTTTCCCGATGTTCTCTCCGGATGGCACCAGTCTGGTGTGGGTCTCCGACCGCGGGACTAAGGCTCCTGGTGAGTTTAATGTCTTTCTCGCCGACTGGGTGCCGTGACTTCGTCTGGCAATGGGCAAGGGGCGAGGGGTGAGAGGCAGGAAAGTCAGCTTCTTGCTGTCCCACCTCTTGCCATTCGCCTCGTGCCTCTTGCTTGCTCTTTCGTTGCGCTCATTCTTGTCTTCGTAGGGCTCTTTGACTGGGATGTGCCGCTGACCCGGTTTGTCCGTTCCCTCTATCCTCCGGTCGGTTCCGCCCCTAATCCCTGGCTGGTTCAGTTCAGCGATCTCGGTGACCGCCTCGGCAAGGGGGAGTCGCTGGTGCTCCTGAGCCTCCTGTTGCTGGCGGTCGGGTACGGATTGAAACGCCCGCAGTGGAAAGACGCCGGATGGCAAAGCCTCATTGCACATGGTCTCGTGGCGGTGGTTGCGAATATTGTGAAACATGTGATTGGCCGCCCTCGCCCCAAGTTTATGCATGCCGGAAATCTTGAACTCTCTCCAGCCGGTGGGAGCGGATGGGATTCGTTTCCGTCTGGCCATGCGGCAGCAGCGATCGCGGTCGCCACGGTATTGGCCGCGAAGTTTCCGCGAGCGAGATGGCCCATTCTCGTTGTCGCTGTGGCGATTGCTGCCAGCCGGATTTTTCGCGGGTCTCACTATCTGACCGACGTAGTTGGAGGAGCGGCTCTCGGTTGTGTCATGGGAGCGATTGCCGTCCATCCTTGGCGAGAATGGCGGGCTGCGGCTGGACTCGCTCTCTGTCGAATGACGCCGTATTTTGTGGTGGCTCTCGCGTTCGTGTGGACGATCGTGCAGCTCCCGTCGGAGGCCTGGCCCTATCAGCAGTTGTTATGGAGTGGCGTCTTGCTCACTCTGGCGGGACTCGTGGGGCATGTCTTGTGGGCGGTGCAATCGGCATGGCGTCCGGCCTGGCTGTCAGGGTCACTGACTCGTAGTTTCGTGGGACTGGGATTAGGGATGACGACCGGCTCATTGTTTGTGACGACCGCTGTGCTGCTCGTCTCAACGGCTCATTGGTTGGACGGCCTTCAGAAACAGGTCGAGCCGGCGGATGGGCATGTGGGGGTAACGGCGGCCTTGGCGGAGGGGCTGTTCATTGCGGCTATGCTGTTGGTGCTGGTGGCGAGTTACGTCTTGAAAGGCATCGTGCCGATGTAGGCGTGATGCGCGAGACGTGTGTGAAAAGGGCGGCGTGAACAGATAGGATTCCCACTTCGTCCTGCACGTCCCGCTGGTCTCACGTGGCTGTTTTGTCAGTGCCCAAACACGGTAGGCGGCGGTGGTGGGGCTGCACCTTCTGGAATGGTCACCATCGGTTGCTTCGCCAGCAGGATGTAGCCGTAGCGCTTGAGAATAGGGACCAGGGTGACCGCCTCAGCCGGCAATTTCGACTGTGCCGTCTCCGGTAACAAGATCATCACTTTCTTGGGCCCTTTCAGGGCCTCCCGTATCTTGTCCTCTTCCCCAAATGGCACGAAGACGGTCGGTCGTCTGGCATAAAATACAGACGAGGGTCTGACCGTCCCATAGGCAATGAAGAGGTCTTGGGGCTCCAGATTCAGTCCTGCCGCATAGGCCAGTTCTTGTGGCGGAGCGATCACAAATCGGTTGATGGGCGGGGTCGCAATCACGATGACGGTCAGAACCAGACCGGCTAGAGTCGCTCCCGCTGCCCAGAAGGCTCCTCCGCGCCGTTCCTCGTTTAATCCAAGATATCCCACCAAGCCCATGCCGAGTAATAAGAGGGTCGCGGCCACGTAGGGGCCGATTCCAAGACCGACCTGTCCGGCGAGGGGGAACTCCCGCACCATCTTCGAGGCATAGTTGGCATAGAGTGTGGGGACGCAGGCAAAGCCGATCGCTAAGAGATAGCCCAGTCCCATCATGAGGTGAATGGATCCTCGAATCCCTTTGGTGGTCGGATCCTGCAGACAGCGCGACCAGTACGAAGCCGCCAACAAGGCGGCGGCAGGAAACAAGGGACCGATATAGTGGGGCAAGCGCGTTGACGACGCGGTGAAAAACAGAAAGACGCCCACGACCCATAGGGCCGCAAAGAGGTCGAGTTCCGATGGCCCTGTCTGATCAGGCTGAGTGCGGTCACGGCGTGCGACATACCAATCTTTGAGCGTGCGATAGAGCGGGACTGGAAGGAGCGCACTCCAAGGGAAAAAGCCTAGGAGCAGGACTGGGAGATAGAAAAAGATGGTCCCATGATGGCCTTCCATCGGACTCAAGAATCGGCCGATCGTATGGGCTTTGGCGCCTGTGGCATAGGCGTCGCCATGGACGAGGAGCATGGCCGCATACCAGGGAGCGGCCAAGAGAATAAACACCAGCATGCCTGCCAGGGGAAATCCTTTGTGCCAATAGTCCTGCCACCGGCGCGTCCAGGTGAGGTAGAGCGCCGCAACGATGAGGGGCACAGCGAATCCGACCGGTCCCTTCGTCAGCGTGGCGAGCGCCATTCCGATATAGAAGACCCAGATCCAATGGCGTATGCGACCTTCCCCATGCAGCCCCAGCCAGAAACCGTACAGCGAGGCTGTGGTGAAGAAAATCAAGACGCTATCGGTCAGGGCCATGCGCCCGAGTCCAAGAATTTCCAGGTTCAGCAGGAGCATCAAGGCGCCGAAGAGCGCAACGGTTCGATCACGCTGGTGCAGGAGAAAGAGATAAGTGATGAGGATTAAGCCCACGCCGAAGAGGGCCGAGGGGAACCGTGCGGCAAACTCACCGACGCCGAACAGGCGATAGGACTGATCCATCAACCAATAGAGAAAGACCGGTTTTGCGACGCGCAGCTCACCGTTGAATGTCGGTGTCAGGCGATCCCCCGATTCGAACATTTCCCGTCCGGCTTCGGCGTTCCGTCCCTCGTCACGGTCGGTCAGCCCCATGTCGCCGAGTCCCAGGAAAAACAGCAGTCCCGACAGTGCCAGGAGTGCGAGGAAGAGCAACGCATGGTGTGAGCGGTCAGTGGTGGTCATAGGAGTTCGCATGATGTTGTGACGGAATCAGCCGGGCTTGCCAACGTTCTGGCGGTCATGATTGTGGAGCAGATGGGTTGGCGAGCTGTTTCGCCTGGTTGGCACGGGAGATGAGCACCAGATTGCGAATATAGACGAAGGTGCCGATGCCTTGCCCCGAAATAAAGACCGGGTCTTCCCGGTAGATGGCATAGGCGAGCGTGATGAGTCCGCCGATCAGGCTCATGTACCAGAACGCGATCGGAACCTGACTCTCCGCCGTCCGCTCAGAAGCGATCCATTGGATCACCCAGCGGCCGAAAAACAATCCTTGGCCGAGAAAGCCGATGGCGATCCAGATGTGTTCGATACTCATCAATAGGCCAGAGGTAAGGGGCTAGGGGCGAGAGGGTGTGCGTCTCGCCTGGATGAGTTTACCGATTCTTTTTCCCGGAACGGCATAGTCTGTTTCGAGCGTTTCATATATGGTTTTATTGAGATGGCCTGACTCATGCGCGATTTGAAGTTGTGTGCGTAATTCAGCGACTGAACCTTTGGCAATGAAAAAATATCTGATTGATTCCTTATCGGTGCCGCGCTCGTCTCCTTCGGCGACGATTGCTCGCAACACTCACCGCGCTACGTCGTATTTGGTCTTTTAGGCCAAAATCAACGTCCTTCATTTCACTGTCGGATACACGGTAAGTCAGAACTGCAAGATCCTTTGCCTGTTGCCAGACAGCAAGATCTTTAAAGCCTTTGTTTCCCACCCCTAGCCTCGAGCCCCTGGCCCCTCGCCCTTCCTGAACCCATACCGCAGCACTCGATTCTGCATCCACCGCACGGCAATCAAATCATAGAGAGATTTAAACAGTCGATTGCCCATGCCGTACTTGGAGACGCCGTGAATACGAGGGTAATGCCGCACCGGCACTTCGGTGACGGTGAATCCATGCATCAGTGCGAGCGCGGGGAAGAATCGATGCATGCCCTCGAAAAGCCGGATACGTTCCAGCACGGGCCGCCGGAACACTTTGAGCGGGCATCCCGTATCGTGGACACCGTCGTGTGTGAAAAAGTTCCGCACACGGTTGGCGATTTTGGAGGACATTTTCTTGACGAAGCCATCCTGCCGCTGTTGCCTCCATCCGCACACGAGATCGTAGGAGGCGGTCAGGGGCAAGAGTTTGAGAATATCGTCGCTGTCCTGTTGCAGGTCGCCGTCGATTTCGATGATGAGGTCGCCGGAGGACTGCTTGAAGCCGGCATCGAGCGCACAGGTCTTGCCGTAATTCCGGTCGAGGTGGAAGACCAACACTTGCCGATGTTGTGCCGCCAGGCGATCCATTTCTTCGCTGCTGCCGTCGCTACTGCCGTCGTCCACGAAGAGAATCTCGTAGGGGCGCGAGCGTGAGGCCTCGTGCGAGTCCATGACCTTGAAGAGGCCCGTCAGGAGGGGGACCAGGTTCTCTCGTTCATCTTTGATGGGGATGATGACGGAGGCCCAAGGGCTGGATGAGGATGTCATGATGCGTGGAGACTCCGGCAACGGTCTGTAATCTGTGTATTCACGCGCGCATTCTAGCGGATGGTCGTGAGACCGTCAAACGCAGGCGCCAGAGCCTGCCGCATGAAAGTGATGGGCATGGCTTCGAGACGGCATCAATCATGTGAGTTTGCCGCGTCACTTTACGATCAGCACCGTGCAAGGCGACAAGCGCACGAGGTTTTGCGATGTCCCGCCCCAGATGCGCCCGAAGATGTTGGAATGTCCGGTGAAGCCGATGATCAGGAGGTCGAAGCCGCCATCTTTGGCGAATTTGGTGATGGCCTCGACGGGATGCCCTGGGATGACATGGGACGTCAGCCTGAGGTTCAATGCGGTCGCCGCCGCTTCCGCCTCTTGTGTCACCCGGTGAAAAAAATCCCGAGCCTCCTGCTTGGCCTCAACCACCTCGCCCATCAGCGCGCCGTAGCGCGGTAGATGTTCCTCCACGGAGACCTCGTGGAGTTCAGCACCGTGCTGCTGCGCCAGTGTGATGGCGGTGCGAACCGCGTTGAGCGCGCCGGCGGAACCGTCGTTACCGACCAGGATTTTTCGGAACATGGGTAATGCCTCCTTCCGATGGCTGAGTATGCAGGATGGAACTGGATGGGGGGTTGGACTGTCCGGTTGGGCGCCCCTCCGGCCACTGTTCTTCGGAGGGCGTTCCGCCAGGATCGAACCACCGTTCGGCAATAATTGTGGGGATGATGGCCGTCAGGATCACGACCGTGACCAGCGTGGCATATTGCTCGCGTGTGATGAGGTTGTGTTCAAGCCCGAAGAGGGCGGAGATGGTTCCGAACGTGAGACCTGTGGCCATCAACAGCGTGGTGTAGATGCCTTCCCGTGGACGGAATCGGAACAGCCGGGTGAGCGGCCAGACGCTGACGAGCTTGGCCGCGGTGTTGACGGCGAAGAAGAGGCCGACCAATGCCGCTGTGGCCAGGACGGCCTTGAGGTTGACGAGGACACCGGCCTTGAGAAAGTAAAAGGGGGTGAGGATCGTCAGAGCGATGGCGCGCAATCGGTGCGCCAGGTTTTTGTTGGCGAGGAAGAGCGGGGCTAGCACGAGGCCCACCAGGTAGGCAGGGAGGACCGCTTCACTCTGGGCCGCGCTGGCCAGGGCGCCGAGTGCGAACAGAATCAATAAGACGAACTTCAGTTGTGGTTCGCTGATACGACTCCCGGCCTTGCTGAAAAACCATCGGGCGACTCCGGGCAGTTGCCAGAGCGTCACTGCTGTCACCGCGAGGAAGACCACCAGCCACCAGTCGTATCGCGCGAAGAGCAGTCCTAGCGCCAGCACCGATCCGAGATCGGTGACGAAACAGGCGGCAAGAATGATCTTGCCCAGTTCGAGTTCATTGTGCCCCCGTTCTACGAGGACAGTGTAGACCACGGCGACGGAGGTGGCGCAGAGAGCGATGCCTGCCACCTGCGACGCCTGCAGGGACCAACCGGCTACATAATAGGCGAAGGCTGCGACGCTCACGCAGGGCACAAGAAAGGAAGCGAGTCCGATGCCGAGCGTCTCCTTCCATTTGTCTTTCATGACCGCAACATCGATCTCGGCGCCGGCCAGGAAGGTCAAGACGACGCTGCCGAAACCGGCCAGCGAGGCGATCCATGGCGTCGGGTGAACGTCCAGCAGGTTGCCGCCGGCAACCCCGACGCAGATTTCGACTAAGGCGACGGAAATGCCGATCCGCGCCGAGATGAGCGAGGCGAGCAACGCCATCGCCATCCAGACGGCTGCAGTTTCCCAAGTCAACGACATCGGTACCTCAACAAAGAAACGATCAGGTCACCATCACGCGTCGATCGATCGGGGCGGTGAACGTCGGATCGTTGGACACAAACACGACGGACCAGGGCTCGTCCTTGCTGCAGAGCCTTCGTAGGACGACCTCGCGGAGCGAGGGGAGCATGCTGTGCAATGTGCCCTCGACGATGAGGAGGTGCGGTCGCGTCACAATGGCTCGCGCGAGGAGGAGGCGCAGGGTCTGACTCAGAGTGAACTGATTGCCGTGCCCGATTACCATCGTGGTCAATCCGTCCGGCATCCGGTCGATCTCCTCGTCCAGCGCTACGAAGCGCAGCGCCCATTGCACATCGTCGTAGGAGATCGACGGCCGTCCCAGGGTAATGTTGTCTTCGATCGTGCCTTCAAGCAGCGTCGGATGGGAGTCCAGCATGAGGCTGCGGCAGGTATCGATCGACTCCAGGCTGACCTCGACCAGATTCATGTCGTTGTAGCGGACGACGCCCGCGGAAGGAGACAGCAGTCCGGCGAGCACTTTGGCGAGGGAGGTTTTCTGTACGCTTGAATTGCAAAATAGGGCGATCTTTTCACCGGCCGTCACTTCCAGGTCGACATGTTCGAACAGGAGGGCTGAGTCGGCATACCCAAAGGCGAGGTTCCTGGCCGTGACCGTGATGCCGGCCCAGCCGAACTGATCGACCGGGACGACGGCCTTGGAACCAGTTTCGTCCTGCGGAAGCGAGAAGAAGGCGCTCATCTCTCGAAACGAGACAAAGGCAAAGAACATATGGACCATCCGGCGGGCCAGGGTATCCATGTTCAACAGGAGATTTGCGGCGAGCAACTCGGCCGCGGCGAACTGGCCCACTGTGAGCTGGCCGGTCGACACCAACATGCCGGCCGTGGCGATCATGCCGGTATGGCCGACCACCTGCCACAGGGCCGCAGCCTTGTATTGGCGGCCCGTCAAGAGGTCAGACCGCCGTTGCCGGACTCGCGCGTAGGCCCTCGTGAGTTCGTCGGTTTTTTGAAGCAGGTAGGGGCTGTGACCTGCCGCACGGAGATGCGGGAGATTCACGGCGATATTCTGAATCCAGTGGTAGATGCCATAATTCAAGCGAGACATCTCCAGCGTGATGAGGAATCCCCCCCTGCCGAAAAGGGTCAGCAAGACGACAAATCCGCTGAGAAGCAGCACGTTATAGAGCAGAAAGAAGGGGTGGAAGTAGACCAGCATCGACATGAAGATGGAGCCGACGACGGCGACGTTGAAGAGGTCGGCCACCATGGACACGAGTGCGCGAGTCAGCAGGTCGGCTTCGCTGAACCGGTTGGCATGTTGGGGCAGGAACGATTCTTCGCGAAGGCGTGGCAACGTCTGGGTAAAGGCGATCGCAATTCTCGTGTAGATGCGTTGCTGGAGCGTTTCAACGGCCCGGGCCTGGAGAATGCGAAAGGCCGCCACGCCGGTCAACGCGCATGCCACGATCAGGGACAGCGTAAGGACCATCCGCGGTTCGATGGCAAACGAGAAGGTGCTCACCAGCTCCTGGACCGCAATCGGCACACAGAGCATGAACAGGCCGATTGAGACGGCGTAGGAGGCGATGATGCCGAGCATCTTCCGCTCCAGCCGCACGAGCAGACCGAGCTGGTTCAGAATATCCTGGACGATGTGGCGGAGTTCGTATTGGGAGAAGGGCTGCTGTAAGTTGGATGGTGCCATGGGTTGATCCGGAAAAAACTTCTCCCGAGCCGTAGGCCGAGTAGGAGTCATCAGCCTGAACTCAAAGCATCAGGCAGTTCCGGTGAACCCCATCACCGTTCGATCTCTCGGTTGCTTATATACCCCCCTGTATTCGGAGGTCAATTGAACGCGGGCTACGAGGCGTGAGGCTAGAGGCGAGGGTGAGACTTTTCGAAATTGTCAATTCCCATAGTTCTTGCCCCAGAGGTCGCTAGTCTTTCCTCTAGCCCAGGGCCTCTGGTCCCGTGCCTACTTCACCGTCGCGGCGTCGGACGCCGCGACGGTGAAGCGCATGGTCCCCATCAGGCTCATCTCGTTGATCTGTTCTCCCACGTGAATGTCCACTTTGTATCTGCCTGGCTTCCATGCGTCTTGTGGAGGGGAGAGCGTGAGGTAGCCGCTTTCGTCCTCCAGCGCAATGTGCATGGCATCCTGCCCGATCATCACGGCGGGATCGAGGCCCGCGACTGTTTCCGGGAAGAGCTGTCCGAATACCTTGAACCCCTGATAATGCTGGTGCAGGTGGAACACAATGAAGACGGCTGGGGTATCGGGGCGGAACCGGTCGGTCGGTTTCACCGGCACAATCTCATGCGTACGTTGAAAGCCGAGTTCTTCGTCGAACCCTTCTGCTGTCGTAATGCTGAGGAACATGCCTTGGGGAGGGGCATCGAAGTTGTAGGGGACGACATCTTGCGGGCGATTCTGAAAATCAGGGATCGGAGGATTTTTGGTGATCGGCAACTCCGCCGCCTGCAGCCCAGGCAGTGCCGAGAGGGCCATGACAATGACCGCTACCATTGCCCCTCGCCCCGCTCGTCTCTCGCCTCTCGCCATATCTTCTTGGTACACCGGTCGCTTGGAGCTGTCAAGGTGAGAGGAGGCCGTCAGCGTTCAGCGATCAGCCATCAGCCAGGGGAAAGAGAATCTCCGAGAGCCTTTCTTGATTCCAACGCTGACGGCTTCCTATGAGGAAAGCCCGTTGCGGCTGTTTCCTGCCATCTGCTAGAATCCGCCCACTTTGGACATGGGAAGCAAGAAGGGCGAGACCAGTCTCGCCTCTCTCGTACGTTTCGCTGGCCCCTAGCCTGGACTTATTTTTATGCTACAAGACGCAGACGCCTTACCGCAGCTCATCGGCGACTATAAACCGGTCGACCAGTGGCAAGTCCACATCAATAGGCTCTTCTACCGTTTTCGCGGCGATCAGATCCGCAGTTTCTACCAAACGTTTGCCTCAGCCGACTATCGGCTCGCCCATGCCCTCGCGACCGATTACTACGAACGTGTAATCGCTCGCGAGAAGGCCAGGGGCAAGAGGCAAGAGGCAAGTGGGAAAGCGGATGATGCTTCCGCCCCTCGCCCCTCGCCCCTCGCCCCTCGCCTGGTCGTCCACGAATGGGGCCCTGGCAACGGCAACCTTGCCGCCTGTTTTCTCAGCCACTTGAAAGTTCTGGACAAAGACGGAACGATCTATCCCCGCATTCGTTATGTGCTGGTCGATTGGGAGCAATCGGTGCTCGATGCAGCGTTGTCTCATCCGGAACTAGCGTCTCACCGCGATCGGATCGAGACACATCGAGGGACCGTGGATCGGCTTGAAGGTATCGCGGATGGCAGCGTGGACCGCATCTTCTGTAACGAATTGTGGAACGACCTCCCGACGAAATTGATGTCGCGGCAGGCGAACGATATCGAAGAAGAGTTCCTCCGGCCGAACTTGAGCGAAGCCTTGCATGCGAAGATTTCCGATTGGGCGGCCTTTGTCCGGGCGTTCGAGGCCATGGATGTGGAAGTGCTCAAGGGCTTTCCCCCGTTTCTCGACGACCTGGTGTGGGAGCGTGAATATCGGACGGTCGAATGGAAAGAAGTCCCGTACCGAAAGACCATCACGGAGTTCCTCAAGTGTATCGATGAGCAGGTAGTGGTTCCGGTCAATATGGGGGCCTATGCCACAATCAAAGAAGCCAAGCGTCTGTTGGCTCCCGATGCGATCGGGTTCAGCAGTTTCGACGCGGGCACGGCTGATATGGATGTGCTGAACGATCCGGAGAAGCCCTGCTATGGTCAATTCGGCGGGCAACAGAGTTTCATGGTCAACTTTGCATTGGCCGAAGCGGTGGCCAAGCAGGTCGAGGCCGGCATCATGACCATCGAGAGCCAGCGTGAATTCGTAGGGCGCAGCTTAGGGACCAACGTCTTGACCTTGATGGATCTCATGGCCACCCACCCTTCCGCCGGCACGAGCATGGCGCCGTGGGAGCAGGACCGGCTGATGCTCAAGACCCTTCTTGCATTGAACGAGACCTATCAGAGTCCCTATGCGCGCCAGCTGGACTTTCCCATTCCGTTAGAGATGCCACCGGAGGAGCGAGAGATGCTCCAGGCCCTCGTGCGTGCGCTGAAGCCGACAGGGATTCCCGACACCGTCGCCTATCTCACAGAAGAAGAGCTGATGTCGGCCTCGAAGGACCTCGAAGCCATTGGCTACGACCCCCAGTCGTTTATGATCGCCTTAACCGCACCACCGAGCCCTGTCGATTATTATCACGCCTATATCCGACCTCGCTGATTCTTAGCCCGCATTATTCATGACGGTTCGTCACGAAAGCGCCGAGCCGCGTCGCGAGACGGGCGCGCGGAGGCCCGAAGACCTGAGGCATATTTGAATAGTATGTCGAAGGACTGAGGGGCGAGCCCGCCCGCCGCCAGGCTTGTCGCAGCAGCGAATCGGCGCTTGCAGTAGAAGCGCTCATGAATAATGTGGGCTGGCAAGAGGCTGGAAAAATCCGCCAGCATCGTTCTCGCATCGTTCAGCCCTTCAACGGGGACCCGGCTGCCTCACCACTCGGCGGCGCGCACAAACTTGGTGCTCCTTATTCGTCGCACCGTGCGCCCCCAAGGGTACGCCTCAGGCCTTCACTCGTTGCGGCCTTGCTGGACGAACTTTTTGAGCATCCTGTGAAGTTGTGTCCTGCTGTCTTAGAGATGTGGGCCCTTGGATTTCCGGCAGCCCGGAGACGTTTCTCCGCAGAGGGTCAGGGTACAATCGCTCTATTGCCGAATTTCTGCTTGACTAATTCTTTGTTCTTCTATAGCCTTCCCCCCGTTTGGGGAATAATGCCCACCTTTCGAGCGGTCTAACGCCGGAGGGCCTGAGTGGGACATAACGAGAAAGCGAGTCATTGATGTTTGGATCATTTGGATGGATGGAATTGGTGCTGATTCTGATCATCGTGTTGATCATTTTCGGCGCCGGCAAGATTCCGCAGTTGGGTGAAGGGCTCGGGAAGGCGATTAAGGGATTTAAGAAGAGCGTCAACGAGGCCGATGCCATCGACGTGACGCCTCCTCCGTCCGATGCGCCAGACATGGCGCCGACGCAGATCGCACAAACGCAGGCCGCTCCGCAGGCCGCGGCACCGGTTGAAGTAGCGCAGCAGGTCAAGCAAGGCTAACAACGAATGGGCCAGAGGCTAGAGGCAAGAGGCTAGTGGAAAAAGATCTCAGAACCGGTACCCCTCTCCTCTCGCCACTCACCCCTTGCCAAGGTTTCAACTATGTTTGGACTCGGCGCCGGCGAAATTCTCATCATTTTGGTGATCGGGTTCTTGCTGTTCGGCCCCAAGCAGTTGCCTGAAGTCGGTCGGCAGATTGGCAAAGCGGTCAAGGGCTTCAAGGAAACGGCGGAAGATCTCAGAAAGTCGGTCGAGCCGGAAATCAATATGATCCAGCAGGAAGTGAAGATGGTCGAGCAGGACTTTCAATCCTCGATCAAAGACGCCGAGGAGCAGATCAACGCAGCCGGTAAACAGGCAGAGGACGGAGCCAAGTCCATCAGCCAGTCGGGCCAGGCCTAACAGGCGGCGGGAAAGGCGAGCCGAGCCGATGGGCTGCGCGTCAAAAACCTAAAATTGTTTGTCAGATCAAGTCGGTTCGGGCAAGTTGGTAGTGGTTAAGGGAGGAAGAGACGCCGTTGGCACAACGGGGTCTCGGTTCTCCGCAGAGCAGGAATCAAAGAGAGCGAGTCATGACCGTGCATGCAGTTGGATGTCAAGTCGGCAGCGCAGCGCCGGAACGTGCACCGGTGGCGGCTGTTATCCAATTCACAGGAGGAACGCTTATGCAAAGTATCCAAAGACGAATGGGGTGGGCCGGTATGGCCACCTTCTTCAGTGCGGCCGTCATGGCTGCGGGCCTGTCGTTCGGGACAGCCCCGGCGCAAGCCGCGTTTGAATTGCCGGAGGGTGAGAAGATCACCAACGTCCCGGCCATTCCTCGCGCAATTCCGCAGAAGGAAGCCTACGAACTCTACGATCCGAAGATCGGCAAGAACTTCGATCTTAAGAACTTCTGGATTCGTGCCGACCTCCGCGTCAGACCTGAAATGCGGAACGGCGTTTGCTTCGGCGGCGGCAGCCCATCGGGTGGTGCTTGTAACGCGCTGAATGGAAAAGCAAATCTTGGTAAATCTGCCAATGACTTTTACGTCCAACAGATGACCCGCTTGGGCATCGGCTACGACCTCTCGCCGGACGTGAATTTCTACATGGAAATCATCGACTCAGCCGTCTGGGGCGCCAACACCGGTGTGGGCGGAGATGCGTTGAACCATAACGGTGCTTTTGGCTCCACGGCGACTGGCAACCAAGGCCGCTTGGGCGTCCGGGCTGCCTATATGTTGGTGCGGAACTTTGCGGGCATTCAAGGACTGAGCGTGAAGGCCGGTCGTCAATATATCGTCTTCGGAAACCATTCTTTGTTCGGCCACTTCGATTGGGCCAATACAGGATTCTCCCATGACGGTGTGATGTTGCAATACAGCACCAAGGCCTTTGACAGCTACCTCGGATGGTTCCGGACGCAAGAAGGTGATTTGGCGCAGGGTGCTCCAGTCGGCAGTGTTGGAGGCAACGTGACGGGCGGCGCAGTGGGGCAAACTGGCGCCACTTCCGATGCCGACATGTTGATTTTCTACAACCAGATCAAGTCGGTGCCGGGCTTCCTGATCGAGCCCTACTATTTCATGTATAAGAACGCCACCCCGAACGGGACCAACCAAGCTCAAGGGTTGGGCACGAATAAGCACTCGAACCAGACCCGCCACAGCGTGGGTAACCGGATCGAAATGCGCAAGGGCAACTTCGACGCCATCAATGAAATCACCTACCAGTTCGGACAAATGGGTGACTCGGGTGGTCAGAATGCAACCGCAGCTTCGTTGGGTAATCAGAAGAATCTGAGCATCAGCGCCTGGGCAACCAGAAACTGGATCGGCTACACCCATTACCAGTCATCCTGGAAGCCACGGTTGGCCTTCAACTTCGACTATGCCTCAGGCGATGGTCGCGCAAATTGTACGATCGCTGGCTCCACGGCAACCGGCTGTAAGACGGCGAACACGTTTGAAAATATGTTCCCGACCAACCACATCCACATGGGGTACATGGATGTCCAGGCCTGGAAGAACATGATGAGCCCTTCGGTGAACTTCCAAGCCAGGCCGACCAAGGACGACCACATTGAAGTCTGGGCCACCAGCTTGAACTTGGCGAATAGCCAGGACAACTGGTACCGTGGTTCACAGGGCGTCTATGTCTTCTCGAAGAACGGCAACACCAAGAAGCACATCGGCGACGAATTGGATGTGGCTTGGACCCATATGTTCATGGATGGCAAGTTGGCCTTCCAGGCGGCCTATGGCCACCTGTTTGCCGGCAGCTATATCCGGGAGAACCTGGGTACCAGCAGCAACCAAGATTGGGCCTATGTCCAGCTTTGGATGAATTTCTAAGAAGAAGCGAAGAAATATAAGCAAGGGTTGAGAGGATCTCTCGGCTCTTGCGAAAAAAGAAAGCCCCGCTGGGAGATCCCCAGCGGGGCTTCTTTTTGTGTTGTTGATGGCTGTCAGTCGGTATGGAGGAGAGCTTGTCACTGTCCAATCCATGCAGCACACTTGCACCCATCACGCGTCCGCTGGCTTGCCTGGGCAATAGGAGAAATTGCGATGAAGCTCCACGTACTGATTGAGCAGGATGAAGCCGGATATTTTGTGGCAGAAGTACCCGCCTTGCCTGGCTGCTTGTCTCAAGGCAAGAATCATGAAGAAGCTCTGGCCAATGTAAAGGAGGCCGTTGCGGGCTGGCTGGAAACCATGGAGGGCAAGGCGGAGCTGGCTTTGGACCAGAGCGTCGAGGTCCTAGTCTGATGGGAACATTCCGAGTGTCTTCCTCTCATTCTCCGAAATCTATTTCTTGGAAAGCTGATAGCTGTGCTCATTCTTCCCCCCTCCTTCGTGAGGAGGGGTTAGGGGAGGCGCTTCTATCGGGCTGCAACGACCGGCGTATCTGGCGAGGGCAGAGACTCTACCCTTCCTGACCTCCCCTTAAAAAGGGGAGGCATAGATCGTAGCCGTCGCTTGTGTCGTTGACCATAGTCATTGACCATGGTATGGTTTCAGTATGAGTAAAGTGCGCAAACATACTGAGATGGAAGAAGTCTCGATTTCTCATTTCAAGGCGACCTGTTTGGCTATTCTTGCCAAAGTCAACCGAACGAAAAAACCTATTCTGGTCCTTCGCAAGGGTGAGCCTATCGCGCAGGTGGGGCCACCCCCTCCCTCATCGATGCCACAGTCATGGCTGGGCTCGCTCTCCAGTTCCGGTGCCATCACTGGTGACATTATCAATCCCATCTCCAGCCCTGAGAAATGGGAAGCCCTTCGCGCGTGAAGCTTCTGCTCGATACCCACGTTCTGCTCTGGAGCGTGCTCGACCCGGATCAACTTTCGTCAGAGATAAGAACCGAGTTGGAAAACCTCCACAACGAGCTCTGGCTGTCCCCCATCACACTCTGGGAAGTGCATCTGTTGGCGGAGAAGAAGCGTATTCAACTTCAACCTGACCCGGCTGCATGGATTCAGCGTCTGCTGGATACGATTCCATTTCGGGAAGCTCCTCTTACCCATGCCGTTGCATTGATGAGTCGGCACATCGATCTGTCTCATCAAGATCCAGCCGATCGGTTTCTTGCTGCAACTGCCGCTGTGTACGGATTGACGCTCCTGACAGCCGATGAGCGGCTCCTGCACTCGGACCAGTTTTCCACGTTGGCCGCGCGATAATGTGTTTCGCCATTCGTTGGTCCTCCTCTCATTCTCCGAAATCTATTCCTGTAGAAGCTGACAGCTGAAGGCTAAGCGCTTTCTTCTCCCCCTCCTTCGTAAGGAGGGGCAAGGGGAGGTCGCTCCTCATTCGACTGTTACGACCAAGGATTGATTGAGCGCAGAGGCGCTACCCCTTCTGCCTCCCCTTATAAAGGGAGAAATAGTTCACAGCAGATAGCCCCCTGTCCGTCAGCGTTCAGCCTCTGAAGTATTTTCCCTCATCAGCTGATTGCTGACTGCTGAGAGCTGATGGCTAGAGGCCCGAGCTCCGGCTTGCCCACCGTCTGTCAGTCCTCTATACTCAGCTCGCTAGCTCACTCATCGCCACCTCCAATTTTTTGAATAACCTTACCGTGGATGATCTGACTCGACAGCTCAGCGAACAGTTCGGCTTTGCGACGTTTCGGCCTGGCCAGGAGGAGGTCATTCGCGCCGTGCTGGCTGGGCGAGACGCGATGACGGTCATGCCGACGGGGCAGGGGAAATCGCTCTGTTATCAATTGCCGGCGACCCTCCTGCCGGGATTGACCCTGGTGATTTCTCCGCTGATCGCCCTCATGCAAGATCAGGTGGCCAGCTTAAAGCAGCGAGGGATCAGGGCGGCGGCGTTTCACTCGGGACTCACCGGATCTGAAAAGCACCGCGTGATTCAAGACCTCAATCAGAAGCGGCTGCAGTTGCTCTATCTGGCACCTGAACGGATGCAGCATGAGGGGTTTCTCCAGCTCTTGCGTACCCTCTGGGTCTCGTTGCTGGTAGTCGACGAAGCGCATTGTATCTCTCAGTGGGGCCACGACTTCAGGCCGGACTATCTCAAAATCGGCCGCCTCCGCCAGGAACTGACCAATCCTCCCTGCCTCGCCTTGACGGCCACCGCCACCACCCGAGTGCAAGTCGATCTGTGCAAACGGCTGTCGCTCCGCGATCCGCTTCGATTGGTCTCAGGCTTTCGGCGGCCAAATCTCGCCCTGTCCGTTCGTCCCTGTCAGTCGCGCCAGGAGAAGCTGGCAATCTTGGAGCGTCTGGTTCGCGAGAGGGAGAAAGGCACGATCCTGGTCTATTGCGCCACGCGCCGGGCTGTCGAAGAAGTGGCGGAATGGTTGGGGCAGTCTCAGCAATCGGTGGCCTACTACCATGCAGGTCTATCCGATGAGGAGCGGCGGCTTGTGCATGACGACTTTCGCCGGGGAACCGTCAGGATTCTCGCTGCGACGAACGCCTTCGGTATGGGCATCGATAAGTCGGATGTTCGGCTGGTCGTCCATTTCGACATTCCGGGAAGTGTCGAGGCCTATTACCAGGAGGTCGGGCGGGCCGGCCGCGACGGACAGCCCGCTTCCTGTGTGCTGCTGTTCCATGAACGGGATCTGGCCACGCAGGAATATTTCATTCAGCTGGCGGCAAAGGACTCTGAAGGCTCGGACCGCGCCGCGCGGATGAGAACGTTACTTCAAGAAATGCTGGGCTATGTGTCCGTGCCGACCTGCCGGCAACTCGCGATTCTCGACTACTTCAGCGATGAAGCCGAGCGGGCCTTGGGCCCCTGTAGCCTCTGCGATCGCTGCGAGGTTCCGGTGAGGCAACTCAGCAGAGAGGTGTCCCGTGACGATGCCGCTTCTGCAAAGGCCGTTCTGGAGACCGTGTCCTGGTGTGGGGGACGCTTCGGGGTGAGCCGTATCGTCGAGATCCTCCGTGGCAGCCGTTCGAAAGCCCTGTTGGCATTTGGCGGAGAAGCCTGCCCAATGTACGGGACTTGTCGTGCGCTCTCGAAGCCATCCGTGACCGGGCTTGTGAAGGGTCTGATCGATTCCGGCTATCTCCAGGTTGAAGGCGCAGAGTACCCCACCATCGATCTGACTGGTCGAGGGCAGGAGATTCTGCGAGGGACCGGTGTTGTGCTCTTGAAGAGTGTGGAGGAGCACCCGCGCGAGTCGCCGTTGAAGAAGCCGTCCCGCGATACATCTGTGCCGATCGTGGCACTGGGAGCCTCGCCGGCAGATCAACAGATCTTTGAACGGCTCCGGCAACTCCGCACGGAGCTGGCCGAAGAAGAGAACGTCGCGCCCTTCATCATTTTTCATGACAAGACATTGAAAGCGATTGCCAGTTACAAGCCTGCGACGCCGGCCGCGCTGTTGGAGGTTCCCGGCATCGGCGATCTGAAGGCGGAGCGTTATGGCCGGCGCGTTTTGGCCGCGGTGAATGGGGATAATTAGCCGTCAGCGATCAGCCTTCAGCTTCTTCACCCCTCCTTCGTAAGGAGGGGTTAGGGGAGGTCGCTCCTAACGATATCTTCCCGGATAGATCTTCGAGCATCCCGTCCAGGTTCTTCACAATATCGTCGTTGCAGTATCGAATCACGTGCAGGCCGAGTGACTGGAAGTATCTGTCGCGCAGCTGATCCTTCAGGATCTGGTCGGCGCTGGCATGACTGTCGCCGTCTATTTCAATGACGAGCGACTGTTCCGGGCAATAGAAGTCCACAATGTATGGCCCGATGCCATGCTGCCGACGAAACTTGAGCCCATGAAATTGTCGTGCCTTCAGTTTTGACCACAGCCGTGTTTCAGGACCGGTCATGGTAGAGCGAAGACGGCGCTTGATATCGAGGTGGTTGGCTTGTCCTCTTATGGCTCTGGGCATGAGCCTCTACCCCTCCTAGCCTCCCCTTACAAAGGGGAGGAACTGATTAGACGGCTGATAGCTATTTAAGCCCTCCCGCCTCCTTGAAACGCGCTTGCAACTCTTTGTAAGTCTTGGTCACCGGAAACTGCGGGAACTCCTTGGGCAGATGATCCGGTGGACAGAAGAAGAAGCCCGCATCGGCCTCTCCTAACATGGCCGTGTCGTTGTAGGCATCGCCCGCAGCCATGGTGAAAAAGTTCAGCGATTTGAACGCGGCCACCGAATGTTTCTTCTGGTTCGGCATGCGCATGTGGAAATTGACGATGCGGCCGGCTGGATCGATCTCCAGCTGGTTGCAAAAGAGCGTCGGAAATCCCAGTTGGCGCATCAGCGGTTGGGCGAACTGGTAGAACGTATCGGACAAGATGATCACCTGGCAGCGCTCGCGAATCCAGGCGACAAAATCGTTGGCCCCTTCCAGCGGCCCCATCTTATCGATGACGCTTTGGATATCGTGGATGGTGAGTTTGTGCTGATCGAGAATGGCCAGGCGCCGTTTCATCAAGGCATTGTAATCCGGCATCTCGCGGGTGGTGATCTTCAATTCGTCGATGCCGGTCTTGACGGCGACGTTGATCCAGATTTCCGGTACCAACACGCCTTCCAAATCTAAACAGACGATGACTGGTTTTTGCATTCGCAGTTCTCCTTTGATGTTGCCGAAGTGATCGGTGATAAGTGATGAGTGATGAGTAAGGAGTGGAAGGTCATAGAGGTCTAGCGTAACGGCTCATCACTGATCACTCATCACCCATCACTTCTTCTGCTGAAACGCCTGGCTCAGAAACCGCCACATGTTGTCGAGGACTTGGTCCAGGAGGGATGAGCCCGGCCAGGTCCGTCGGGATTCTTCTTCGTGCCGCTCGGCCCATTCCAAGGCCATCGGGAGCGGGATGAGTCGAGGCGGAGAACCGGTCAATGTTCCCCAGACCAGCCCCAGGATGGACCCAATGCGCATCGAGACCGGCAGAGGGGTCACCGGATTCTGCACCAGATCCTGACAGAGTTCCGCCGGTGAGGTGACGAGGAGCTCCCGGCAGGCGGCCGGTCGGGCCTCGTAGATCGAGCACATCTCATCCTCTAAATAGGGACAGGGGATTCTCAACGCATAGTAGGCCCGGTTGATCGGGTCGAGTTCTTCGTCCGGCATCGGCCTGGAAGCCTCCGCGACATCGTTGAGCCGATCCCACACAGCCTCACGCGTCAAGCGATCTTTCGTGGTGCTGATGCGCTGTTGCAGCTTGGCTTGTCGATCGGTCGGCAACTGCTCCACATATTCGCGGAGAGCGAACGCCTCCGGTGCGGAGAGTGGAACCAGCATGCGGCAGCAAGCGGCGCAGCCCAACTTGCAGGAGATGGTGAGGCCTGCTTCACGCGCCTGGTGGACTTCCAGCTCTGCGGCTTCTTCCCCCAGGCGGCGCGTCACCGGGACAATTGCGGTGATGGGGATGAGTCCCGTCGGCACGTCGATGGCCGTGGTCAGTCGCCCGGCCGGGGTATTCAACGCGACTTCAAATCGTTCGACCATACAATCCCCTTGCCCCGTACCTCTGGCCCCGTGCCATTTTCACGTCGGCATCATAGAGAAGGATTGATTGGCTGGTCAACCGCACTTGTACGGCTTCTTGCTCCCTCTCTGGCATATCCGCATAATGCGGGCAAAGGAGAACGGAATGGCTCTGTCCGGTCATGTGGTGGGCTTGCTCAAAGAGTATATGGTGGATCTGGTCGAGCAGGCGAAGCAGGACACATCGGCACAGGAGCGGTTTGGATTTTCGGTGACGCCCTATCGTCCGGATCAGGCGATTTCCGATCTCCTGGCCTTGCTGGATGACCGTATTGAATCTGAAGGGATGCAAGTGGGCCTGCCAGAAGGTTTTCTCCACCAGATGTGGAGCCTCTGTAATGACGCGACGGCGCAGGTATCCGACCGGGTGTGGATCGAAGGGAACATCGGAAGTCAGGCTGCCAGTAAGTCGAGGATCAGAGAATTGACCTACCGGGCGCTGATTCAATACATTGAAATGCGTGATCGGGAGATTCACTGATGATGCAAGACCTGTCTCTTCGACTCTGTGCAACCGTGGGCATCGCGCTCATGCTTGCTGTAGTGATGCCGGCACCTGCTAAGGCAGGAGCCGAATCAGCCCCAACTCAATCCTCCTCGATTCACCTGCTTCCTCTTGTGACCGCAGGGCTCGAACGCCCGCTGTTTCTTACGCATGCCGGCGATGGGTCTCGACGCCTGTTTGTCGTCGAGCAGCCGGGGGCGATACGAATCATTAGCCAAGGCGTTCGGCGTGAGGCGCTATTTTTGGACTTACGCGACCGCGTGTTGACGGACGACACCGAGCGAGGGCTCTTGGGTCTGGCGTTTCATCCGGACTACCGCCGTAACGGGCGTTTCTTCGTGAATTACACCAGACAACCGGATGGCGCCACGGTCGTGGCGGAGTATCGGCGTGGTGGCGCCCCGGATGCGGCCTCGCGGGATGAGCGCGTGCTCATGGTCGTCATGCAGCCTGAGTCCAATCACAATGGCGGGATGTTGGCGTTCGGACCGGACGGGTATCTGTACATCGGTCTTGGAGACGGAGGTGCTTGGGGTGATCCTGGCAATCGCGCCCAAAACCTCAATGAACTGTTGGGGAAAGTTTTACGGATCGATGTCGATCATGGCGATCCCTATGCGATCCCGGAGGATAACCCGTTTGCCAGAGAGGGCGGTCGTCCGGAGATTTATGCCGTCGGGCTGCGGAATCCCTGGCGTTTCTCCTTCGACTTCAACAGTGCAGAACTGTGGGTTGCCGATGTGGGGCAGAAGAAGTGGGAAGAGGTCGATCTCGTCACGCGCGGAGGAAACTACGGGTGGCGCGTGATGGAGGGATCTCATTGTTACAATCCCGCGACCTCGTGCCCGACGGAGGGGCTCGCTTTGCCCGTCATGGAATATCGTCACGAGGAAGGGCGTTGCTCTATTATTGGCGGGTATGTCTATCGTGGTCTCGCGATGCCCGCGCTTCGCGGGGCCTATCTGTTTGGCGACTACTGTAGCGGTGAAGTGTTCGTCTTCAGGCAATCGGATGAAGGGGGGAAGGACGCGTCCCCCACGGTATTGATTAAGACGGGATTTCGAATTTCTTCGTTCGGGCAGGACGAAGAAGGCGAGATCTATCTGCTGGATCACGGCGGTGGTATTTACCGGTTGATCCCGCGTTGATAGGACTCTAGAGTTTTCCTGCCAGCCAATAAATTACGATACCTGCCAACTCCGTGACCACTTCTCTGTTGTGTTGTATCGCCCCATCGCTCGGCATGAAATCGAAGAGGTCGATGTCCTTCCAGCTTTCCTGAGGAAGGTCTTGAGAAGCATAGTCGCAGGGGGCCGGTGTGACGCGGAAGCCTTGCTTGGTGAACACCGGGACGGCGCGCGGGAGATGGCCGGCTGAGCTGACGAGCAGAATCGAGGCCGGCCCGATGAGCCGTTTGGTCCCTGTCGCATTCTCATAGGTGTTTCGCGCGTCGGTATCGACCATCGTGGCCGATTCTGGAACACCGAGACGGACCGCCCAACGTTGCATTTCTACCGCTTCTTTGGGCCCCGTACCGAAGACTCTGGCATCTCCTCCTGTCAGGACGACGGTTGGAGCATGACCCTGTTGGAAGAGATCTACGCCGCAGGTCGTGCGATTTCTGGAATAGGACGTGGGCTCAGCGGCCGGTCGAAGCGAACCCTTCTCGTTGACGCCTCCCCCCAGGACGACGATGGCATCGAAACGATCGGACGGCGAGAGGTGTGCGGGCTGGTACCAGGATTCGAGCGAGCCCATCAGCGAGGCCGCCACCAACGGGTTGGATATCGTCACGAGGAGGAGGAGGGATGTGATGGCGAGCCGTCGTACCCATCGCAGCCTTGTGGGAGAGAATGGAAAGAGGGCCAGGACCGTTGCCGCGCCGAGGAGCAGTACTACCCAGGTCAGCGGGTAGAGGCCGTACTTGACGAACTTATACAGACCGAAGAAGAATGGAGTCAGTTCCATCGGTGAGCCTCAATTGAGATGGGATGTCGGCGACAGCATACATGGAGTGAGCGGAATGACCAAGCAGGAAGAGGGGACGCAATGACAGAAGGGCGCCGCTATTGGCTGATGAAATCGGAGCCGCGTGTGTTTTCGATCGAGGATCTTGCCCAGTCTCCCAAGCAGATTACTAGTTGGGATGGGGTGCGGAATTACCAGGCACGTAATTTCATGCGTGCGATGAAGGTCGGCGACCAGGTGCTATTCTACCATAGTAATGCGGAGCCGCCGGCTGTGGTGGGGATTGCAGAGGTGGTGCGGACGGCCTATCCAGACGAGACGCAGTTCGACAAGACCCATCATCACTATGACCCGGCCAGCATGCCCTCTGCCCCTCGGTGGGATATGGTGGATATTCGGTATCGTCAGACATTGAAGACCAGTCTGGCGCTCGACCGACTGAGACAGGAGCCCAAGCTGAAGGACATGGTGTTGCTGCGAAAGGGCTCTCGCCTCTCGGTCCAACCGGTGACGGAAGCGGAATGGGCGGTGGTATTAAAACTTGCCGGGGCGAAGGTCAGCTAGCGGAACAACTGTTTGTGTATTTCAGAGTCTCTTTGGCCTTGCCATCATATGGGCAAGGGGAAAAGATTATGCGGGATGCTCAAAAAGTTCGTCCCGCAAGGCCGCAGGCGAGTCGAAACCGGAGGCGTACCCTCGTGGGTACGTTGAGGATTTCGATGAGCCGAGAACGAAGCGGGCGGACTTTTTCAGCATCCCGCTAGTTCTTGGCTTTGCCGGTGTCCAGATACCGGTGTTGCCAGTCGAGCCAGGCATGGCCCAATTCGTGGGCTAGAATGTAGCGCCGTCTGGTCACCGGCAAGCGCTTACGAAGATAGATGGTCTTGGTGGTGTCGTCCCAGATGCCGTCGGCATCGGGGTCCCGACGGTCCATGTCGGTATCAGACAGTTGCCGTACGGATATCCGGTAGCCAAAGGGGAGCACGACTCGTGAAGGCATGCGCAACATAATCGCCGCTCCTGGTTGTGTATCAGCCTATCACAAACTCCTTTCCCCGTTCACAGCTCGTACCATCAGTAAAATCAACGAATTAGACCATTGTTTCTGGCCTAGACTCGTGCCGTCACCGGTCTGTTTCTGTCGGTAAGGACAGACTGTCTCCGTGGGCCATGGTCTCAATCGCTCTCTGGATACTGACCGTTCCTCGTCGAGGGAGGATATCGAGTCGGAGCAACCCTGCCGCCAAAGGAACCGCTCACGAGATGTTCATTGGGCTCTCAGTCAGGAGTATACTCATAACATGTGAGGTCTCCCATGCATCGCGTGCTGATCCTCGGTGCGGGAAAGATTGGATCTCTGGTCGCTTGTCTCTTATCGGAGAACGGTGATTATGAGGTCACGCTTGGGGATATCAGCCTTGATGCCTCCAAGCGGTTTGTTCGTGAGCTCGGTCTCTCGCGAGTCACGCCCCTGCTTCTCGATGTCCGGCATCCTGACACCATCAGCTCGTATCTGACGGCGCATCGATTCGATGCGGTCCTGTCGAGCCTCCCCTATTTCTGCAATCCGATTGTCGCCGGATTGGCCAGGGAACATCGGCTGCATTATTTTGACCTGACGGAGGACGTCGAGGTCACTAATCAGGTCAAGGTCCTGAGCACCGACTCACCGCAGGCTTTTGTGCCGCAATGCGGTCTGGCTCCCGGCTTCATTAGCATTGTGACGCAGGACCTGATCACCCATTTCGATCGGGTGGATACGGTCAAAATGCGGGTGGGCGCCTTGCCGGTGCATCCCAGTAATGCGCTCAAGTATTCGCTGACCTGGTCGACGGATGGGCTCATCAATGAATATGGCAACATCTGTTATGGCATTGAGGGGGGAGAAAAGGTGCCCCTGCAGCCCCTTGAAGGCTATGAGACGATCGAGGTGGATGGACTTCTGTATGAGGCGTTCAACACATCCGGAGGACTGGGCACGCTGGCAGATACCTATGCAGGAAAGGTCCGGACCATGAACTACAAGACGCTCCGGTATCCTGGCCATTGCGAGAAAATTCATCTGTTGATGAACGATCTCAAGCTGAACGAGGATCGGGACACGCTCAAGCGCATTCTCGAACAAGCGATCCCGCAGACATTGCAAGATGTCGTGCTGATCTATGCCTCCGTGACTGGAATGAGAGACGGCGCGTTGTTTGAGGAGAACTATGTGAAGAAGATCTATCCCCAATGTATTAAGGGGAAACTCTGGTCCGCCATTCAAGTGACAACCGCTTCGAGCCTCTGTGCGGTCGCCGACCTCGTGCTCCAAACTCCTGAACGGTACAAGGGGTTCGTGCCTCAGGAATCGTTCCCGCTGCACGATTTTCTCGAAAATCGGTTTGGAGCCTCATACCGATGAAGCAGCCATTGGAAATCATGACAGAGCTGGGGCTGAGCGACGTGAATCCAGGGGCCAGCACAGGAGCCGGTTGGTGGTCCTCCCTCTCCATCGAGAGCAGGCTCGACTCTAGGAATCCTGCGACGGGAGAGGTCCTCGCCAGGGTGACGCCTGCCACGGCAGCCGATTACGAGCGGGTAGTAACGGAGACGCAGCGGGCATTCGCGCAATGGCGTCTGGTGCCGGCGCCGAAGCGTGGCGAGGTGATCCGGTTGATCGGCCAAGCCCTCAGGGACAAGAAAGATGCGCTGGGCAGCCTTATATCGATGGAGGTCGGCAAGATCAAAGCTGAGGGTGACGGCGAGGTGCAGGAGATGATCGACATGGCCGACTTCGCGGTCGGCCAATCGCGGATGCTCTATGGCCAGACCATGCATTCTGAACGGCCCAGCCATCGTATGTATGAACAGTGGCATCCGCTGGGGCCGATCGGCGTTCTGACCGCATTTAATTTTCCCATGGCAGTCTGGGCCTGGAATGCCTTTATTGCGGCCATCGCCGGGGATACCGTGGTGTGGAAGCCCTCGCCCAAAGCGCCGCTCTGTGCGATCGCCGTTCAGCAGCTTTGCAATCAGGTCATGGAACAGCAGGGGCTAGCGGGAATATTCTCGCTCTTTATCACGGATCGTACGGATTTGGCAGAGGCGATGGTGCGTGATAGCAGGCTTCCGTTGATCTCGTTCACCGGGTCGGTTCCGGTCGGTCGGCAGGTCGCGCAAGCGGTGGGAAAACGGCTGGGACGGGTGCTGTTGGAACTCAGCGGCAACAATGCCATCATCGTCGATGAAACCGCTGATCTGGACCTGGCGATTCGGGCCATTCTCTTTGGCGCAGTCGGTACCGCCGGTCAGCGCTGCACCACCACGAGACGCCTCTTTGTGCAGGAATCGAGGTCAGGTGAATTGGTCTCCCGTCTGGTATCGGCCTACAAACAGGTGCAGATCGGCGATCCGCTCAAGGCTGGTGTGCTGATGGGGCCCTTGATCGATCAGGCCGCCGTGCAAACATATCGAGAGGCCATCGAGGAGATCAAGAAAGAAGGGGGAGAGATTCTCTGTGGGGGGCATGTGCTTCCCGGGCCAGGAAATTTTGTCGAGCCGACGATCGTGTTGGCGCAAAACCGTTGGCCGATCGTGCAGCGGGAAACCTTTGCCCCGATTCTCTACCTCATGACCTATAAGACGCTCGATGAAGCGATTGCGATGCAGAACGATGTGCCGCAAGGCCTCTCGTCGGCACTGTTCACCAACCGCCTCAGACAGAGCGAGCAGTTTCTGTCTGTTGCCGGAAGCGATTGCGGGATTGCCAATATCAACCTGGGAACGTCCGGCGCTGAAATCGGCGGCGCGTTCGGCGGAGAGAAAACCACCGGCGGAGGACGCGAGGCTGGTTCGGATGCCTGGAAATTCTACATGCGGCGGCAGACGAACACGATCAACTGGGGCGGCGAATTGCCGTTGGCCCAGGGCATCACGTTCGGAGAATGACAGGATATCAGAGAAAGGAGTCGCCAACATGGATCACGCGGCAGAGTTGGATGGGCTCATCGAGCGGATGATCGCGACGTACGTCGCAGGCAATCGAGCAGCCAACGTACTACGCGCCTCGCTGGATGAAGCGGGGGTCGGTTTCTATCCGGTTGCGGACCATCTCACGTTGCGGACGCTGGATATCGACCGGCGTGCGGAGGAATTCACGAGGCTGGGGTATGGGTACAGTGAAACGATCGAGTATGAAGACTGGTATGCGAAGGTCTATCGGAAGGTCGGGTATCCCGCGCTCTTCGTGGATCAGGCCTATTCCGACGAACGGGGCCGCACCAGCATCATCCCCGGTTGGGTTAATACGTTCGGCGACCAGGTCTTTCATCATGTCGCGGTGCGAGTCGAAGACATCGAGTTGGCGATGGAGCGGTTGAAAGCCAAAGGGGTGGTCTTTACCGGCCAGATTGTCGGGGCCCGGGGTGGGCAGTTGCGACAAATCTTCACGGTGCCGGAAATGGTGGATGGCCAGCCGTTCTCCGTATTGGAACTCGCCGAGCGCCACCGCGGCTATCAGGGGTTCTCGCCTCCTCAGGCGGACAGCCTGATGAGGTCGACCGTGGGTCGATAGTGAGGATGCTGAAAAAATCCTCCAGCGGCGTTCTCTCGTCGTTCAGACCCTCAACGTACCCTAATGGGTACGCCTCGGGCCTTCGCTCGCTGCGGCCTTGCTGGACGGACTTTTTGAGCATCCTCAGCTAAGTTTTGCACAGCGCTATATGCAGACTCTCAAGGTCTGTCCTGGCTCAACCGAGTTTTCTCCTCGGTTGAGCCTCCTAAACGAATCGGCCCATGGTATGTTCTGACGCAGCAGAGTTGGTGAGATCGTGATGGATCTGAACTGTGGAGGAATGAGTATGACGAAAAATCGAGCGTTGGCGGTCAGCCTGGTTGGGCTGGTGGTCTCTGCAACAGCGGTATGTCTGTTCGACGATCTGCGGTCAGCGCAGGCATCACCTTCCGGCTCTGCGCCGCATGGAACGGTGACAATCGATGGGGTGACGGTTCCTGATATCGGCCCACTCCCGACGTCGATTCCGACACCCTCCACGAATCTGAACTACAAGGCGAAAGTCGACCTCGGCAAGCAACTGTACTTCGATGGCCGTCTGTCGAAGAATGGGGCCATCTCCTGTGCCTTCTGTCACAACCCTGGGACCGGATTTGCCGATCCTCGCCAAACCTCCATCGGGATCGACGGCGGTGTAGGTGGACGGCAGTCGCCCACAGTTTATAATACGGCATTTAATCATGTGCAGTTTTGGGATGGACGCGCGCGCTCGCTGGAAGAGCAGGCCATCGGGCCGATCCAGAATCCGATCGAGATGGGAGAGACGCATGAGCATGTCGTCAGCAAACTCAGCAAGGTCAAGGGTTACCAGCAGCAGTTCCGGGCCGTCTTTGGGACCGAGGTGAATCTGCAAGGAATTGCCGAGGCCATTGCTGCCTATGAACGGACCGTCATTTCCACGAACTCCGCCTTCGATAAGTATGTAGCCGGCGACGTGAAAGCCATGGATGAATCCGCCGTGCGAGGTCTGGCCTTGTTCAAAGGCAAGGCGCGCTGCATCCTCTGTCACAACGGATCGAACTTCACCGATAACCAATTCCATAATCTCGGCGTCCCTCAAGTCGGCCCGCTGAAAGAGGATCTGGGGCGCTACTATGTGACCAAAGCGGAAAAAGACAAAGGCGCCTTCAAAACGCCGACGCTGCGGAGCATTATCGAGACCGCGCCCTACATGCATGACGGAGCCTTCAAGACGCTTGATGAGGTCGTCGCGTTCCTCAATAGCGGAGGTGGCCCAAATTCGAATCTGAGTCCCCTGGTGAAGCCCTTGGGACTTACGCCGGATGAACAATCCGATGTGGTGGCATTTCTCAAGTCGTTAACTGGGGATCCGATAAAGTTTGAGATGCCGAAACTGCCTAAGTAGTTGAGAAGTAATGGTTTGGTCTCAGCTGATTCTTAACGGAAGAAAATAATCGCTAAAAATATTGATACATGAATCCTTTCGTGTGGACCGGACTCTCAGTATTCTGAAGCCCTATGTCAGGGTTTAGACGGCCAGGTCAATTCAGTTCGGTCAACCAACCCCAACCTCAGGAGGTCTATTGTGATGAGAAAAGGTCTGCTTGCCATGGTCGCGATTGCGGCGATCGGATGTGCCGGAGTGGCTCCGCAGAAGGCTGTCAGCGGGGAGCCGAAATCTCCGGTCGAAGGATTCGATATCCACGTGCAAGCTCCGCACATGATGGCCGACGGGACCCCTGGTGGGCCGTTCCATCACTACTGTAAGGGGGTTTCAGATCAGATTCTCCAATGTTTGCTGTTCGATTCTACGGATCCTAAAGCCAAATTAGTGGCCATCGAATATTTCGTCGCGAAGGATCTTACGCGAAAGCTGCCCGCGATCCAGTGGCACCGCCATTTCCACGATCATAAAGTCGAAATCGCCACGGGCCGCGTTCAGATCCTCGATATGCCGGCTGATCAGGCTGCCAAGGTGGCAGAAATTGCGGCAGGGACAGACGGGGTGATTTATCACTTGTGGCAGCATGGACAGGAATTTCCAGATGGTACTGTGACCTTTCCGCAATCCCTCGGGCACAAGTTCCCCGGACATTCCGATAAGTAGGATCGATAGTGGGGCCAGCCTCGTTCTCTATGGGCGAGGCTGGTCCCTATTGCTGTCGCAATGTCCATGATTGGTGGCAAGACGAGAGGAAGGGCGATGCATCGATACCTTCTGGGCGCGGTATGTGTAGCGGTGGCAGTCGGCTCGTGGGACATCCCGGCCTTCGGAGCAGATGAAGCGGTCCTCAAGCCTCGAGTGCCGATCGACAAGATCGAGGAAGCCAGGACCTGGACAAACCCTTTCGAGGTCACGCCTGAGAATATTGAAAAGGGGAAGGCGATATTTCATGGCAAGGCCTTCTGCGTCACCTGTCACGGCAAAGATGGGAAGGGATTCGGGGACATTCCAGGCCTTGTCGGAAAGCTGCCGCGCAATTTCACCGACAAAGTGTGGCAAGCGGCCAGAACGGATGGCGAACTGATTTGGATCCTCAAAAATGGCAGCCCTGGGACCGATATGGCCTCGTTTATTCCGCTGGTCCTCACCGAAGAAGAAGCCTGGCACGTGCTGCTCTACGTGCGATCCTTCGCTGGCGTTAAGTAAGACTCTTGCCTCACTTCAGTACAGCTGATCGCACCTCAAGTTCTCCTCGTGAGTAACCGATATGGCTAGCGTCACGACATCGGTCTATGCTGAACGAAGGGAATACGATGACGCTCAAAGAGGCGATTACGGCGGCGATTGGGGCGCACGGCAAGTGGAAAACGAAGTTTCGTGAGTTCATGGATGGGAAGTTAGAGCTCGATGCCGCCACCGTGCAGAAGAACAATGTCTGCGATTTCGGCAAATGGCTCGAAGGAGATGGGAAGCAGGCGTTGGTTGTTGGCGACTATCAACAGATTCATCGCCTTCACACGGAGCTCCACAGTAAGGCTGCCTCTGTCATCACCATGAGAAAGGCTGGCGATGTCGCCGGCGCCGAGAAAGCGTTGGCACTGGGTGGTGCCTTCACAGACGCGAGCGGAGCGCTGACCAGAGTGATGATGGATGTCTCGAAGCGCGCGGCCTAGATGTTGTCCATTTCGGTAGCCTCGTCATGGACTTGCCCTCATGTATTTCTCTAGTCCTCACTGAAGAAGACGCGTGGCAGAAATTGCTCTACCTTCGGTCTTTTGGCCGTCTCAGAAGCATGGCCTGCGTTCGTGCAGCCTGATTCTGGGCGGTCTTTCCTTGCTCCTATGTCCTGCGCATCTTTTTGCGCCTCGTGATGCAGCGGCCGACTGGTCTGCCCTAGCGGAGGCCAAGGTCCTCTATACCGACAACGTGTTCGAGCTCTCGTCGTCTCGGCGGCTGAGTTTGAGTGAAGATCCCAGCCAGCCGGCCATTGTGCCGGTGAAGAAGCCCAGCGACATCGTCTGGGAGCCTTCCGTCGACCTTCGCCATACCTCGAACCCCACGAATCTCGGTCCGACCGAAGTCTCGCTCAAAGCGCATGGTTTCATCTTCACCGACAATCCCATCTTTAATCATGGAAATTACCGGATTCAAGTGAAGCAGGCGCTCGATTCCGAGACGTCTCTCCTGCTGCGTTATCGCTATGTCCCGAATCTCTTCCTGGGCCCGAACTACGAACGACGCACGGGGCAACGTTTGGATGAAGAAGAGCGGGTGACGTCCCACATCTGGCGACTACAACTGGAGCGCCGTTTGAGTGAGCATCTCACGGCCACGTTAGTCGGCCGCTACGGGCTTCGCCAATTCAATGACGTGTTTGCTGAGCGGGATACCACGTTCTGGACGTCGGGGTCACAACTGGAGTGGAGGATGAACTCTTGGCTCACGCTGGCGACGGCCTACCTCTACGAACGAGGGTTGGCCGATGGACGGCAGGAGGTTCAATTCAAAGACGATGTCTCCTATCGCCAACATTTTGCGTCGGTGGGGGCCACGGCTCAGGTGAGCAGGTTCCTATCCGTAACCCTCGGCTATGCGTATAGACGGAAAGTCTTCACCAGCGAGATTGTCGGAGACTCGAATCGAGGGGTGATCGATGCGACGCATCAGGGGTCTGCGGAGCTGACCTATGAAGTGAATCAGGCCACAGCGATGACTCTGGGATTTCAGCGGAGTCAGCGATCCTCGAATGCCGCCACGCGCGATTTCTTCAACACCAATACGTCACTCAGTCTTCAGTACCGATTCTAGTTCCCCCTGAAGAGATGTGGACAATAGTTCAACTGCGACACCTCACGTGCCGGTCCTTGTTGAGGCTGGAAGGGCGATGCCATGCCGAGATGAATAGGAGATGCATTTTTGTTCTGTCTATGATGACCGGCGGTCCTGGACGAATGACAAGGAGGAGTAGAGAGTGCGTGGAGAGGAGGTTTTGGTGGGCCGTGTAGGGGTTGAACCTACGGCCCGCTGATTAAGAGTCAGCTGCTCTACCAACTGAGCTAACGGCCCACCGGGTATGTACGTGGCGGATATCTATGTGCGGCGACTGTTCCTTGCCTGTTTGCTGGTGCGCCTGACAGGATTTGAACCTGTGGCCCTCAGCTCCGGAGGCTGATGCTCTATCCAGCTGAGCTACAGGCGCTCCCGCAACCAAGGTTTGAGACATTAGCACAGGGTTTTATCCTCTGTCTAGCAGTAGTCTTACGAACCGTCTTGTCTATGTCCAGCTAAGAACCCGTAGGGCAGGAGCATTTCTTCCCCTGCTGATTCTGTCGCGAGACGAAGGGTCTCCAATGCGAGAGTTTCCTCCTGTAGTAAGCGATTTTCCTCCTCCCGGAATGAAGAGGGGAGTCGCAAAATCGGGATGAATGTTTGGACTTCGCAGGCGCCATGGGCTAGACCGCGGCTTTCTGTCGGGATGCCCATGGATCGGCAAACCAGGGGGCGGTATTGATAGACGCCACAACGACCGTCCGGTTCGAGTGCTGGACAGGGATAGTGATGAAACTCTGTGACCAGTCGGTCGATTTCCAGGTCTGGCCAATTGTCGAGCAGCTCGGTATGGGTCAGTTGTGGGAAGGCGGCCTCCATTGCGGCAGTCTGTTCGACGGCACGCTGCTCGATGCGCAGGCGCTGATCCTGCGAGAGGCTGGGCAGTCCCTGTTGGATGGTTTTGACGTCGAGGAGGGTAATGGGAAATGGACCGATGCAACAGTTGGTGCAGCCGAGTCGGCAGGGTACTTCACCGAGCAGGGCGGCAGTGGCCCGGTCGAACCAATGGGCGGTGTGTTGGTAGAGAGGAGCGGGGGTAAGCGGAGTTGGACCTGCCACGGCGGATTATTCCACTTTAACGGAGAGATCGAGGATCAGGTCGCCTTTGGGTGAGTAGAAGCCTTGGTTATCGATCTGGACGATGCCGTTACATTGCTCTTGGTAGAACTCTAAAATCCAACCGTTGAAGTCATAGCCCTCATCGGTGATGTCGTTTTGTACAAATCGAGTGGTGAGCACGAATCGCGCGCGCTCGATGTACTCGCGTACGAGGCCTGCCTCGATATCGTCGTGAGCGGAGACGAGGTCCAGGAATTGGGCCTTTTCTTTGTCGAACACGTCTTGATAGGTGCCTCGATCCCTGACACAGAGTACTTGGATCGGTTTGCGGTCGCGATCGTATCCGAGCGTCACTTGGACCCAGGCCCATTCATCCAACATGGTGTCGTCCATATCCGGCGGCGCAATCGGCGTCTGACCGCGGGACTTGAGAAATTCCAGGAGCAGACGAAGGGGGGGCGAGTTTTCCTTTTGACAAAACACGCGAGAATACTGGAACGACTCTGCCTGTGCCTCGTCAGCCGGTTGGGCCGTCGAAGGCAGAATAGGTAGTTCTTTTGCCATGCTAGCAACTCCGAGTGTGCGGCATTATTGAGACACAAATGCTATCCAATATTCCACTTTACGCTGGCTGGTCTTGAAACTGCAAGCGGCGGTAGAGGCGTTTCCCTACGTCTGGCCTGTGTTTTTCCGGTTGACAGCTTCCGAGCGCTTGGATAGACTCCCGCTGGTTTTCGTTGCAGCGCATATCACGACTGTTTGTTTGCGAATGTGTATCGAGTCTGAGTGGGGTCAAGATAGGGGCGAGTTTGTTGTTGTTCACCATCTTGTTTTTTTAAGGAGGTTGGTTGCATGGCTAAATCAATGACCAAGTCGCAGATTGCTGAACATATGGCCCAGAAGACCGGGCTGACCAAGAAAGCGTCCGTCCAGCTCATGGATGACTTTGCTGCCTTGGCCTACAAGGAAGCGAAGAACATATTCGTGATTCCTGGGATCGGGAAGCTCGTATTGGCAAACCGCAAGGCCCGCATGGGACGGAACCCGCAGACCGGTGAGCCGATCAAGATTCCTGCTAAGCGTGTGGTCAAGTTCCGCGTGGCCAAGGCCGCCAAGGACGCGATCCTCGGCAAGAAGTAAGCGAAGACCGTCCGGCGTAGATCGGACGTCACGCGCCTTCTGTCAGCTTCTTTCGTGCTGCATGAAGAATCGCAGGGCCGACGCCCCGAGAGGGGCGTCGGCCCTGTAGTTTGTGGTTTCGTTACAGCGAGGGGCCGAGTCCGGTCCCTCCCATCCCGTCGTGTCCCACCAGCCTGATAGCGTCGCCGTCCTGAACCAGTGAGTCGTCGCTCGCGATCTTTTTATTGATGGTCACGAGCACTTTCTTCTCGCGGATGAGTTGGAGGAGATGGCGCAACTGAATGCCCTGTCGCTGGATCACCTGGCGGACAGACATCGGTGATGGCACTTCACATGCGAGGTCCCGTTCTCCATCGGCGGTCTGTAGCTGACCCATCAGTGAAATCGTAATCATGGTCGGATACTCCTCATCTTCAGTCGAGACAGCTGTCTATTATGGTGGGGGCCTTGTGCCCGTTGACTCCATGCTGGTTGCCATCGATAATGCTGGGCCATGCCATCGCTCGATATCCACAATCCCGGGATGCCGGATTTGCAATTCGTCCTGTTTGTGTCGGCCCTCTGTACGGCTGATCTCACGACGCTGAATGTGCCCGCTGAGCTTCGAGCCGAGATTTTCGACCGTTGCTGGTCGCTCATCCATACGGAGGCGCCACCGACCGATCGCAAGGAGCGTGTGCTCGATCTCCGCGGAGGCACCGAATTGACGCTGGAAGCCTGCCTGTCTACGATCCGTTCATTACTGGCAGACGCCGGTATTCGTACCCTCACCTGGGATCATCCGGTGAGTGAGCCGACCCGCGAGAGCACGCCGGCCGCGAAGCCGCTCATTGATCGGCTTGGGCGATTGTACCCTGATCCTCCTGAGATCGTCGATCCCGAAAGGCCGGCGTCTGGTTGATGGGGCTCACCGTGTCTCGGTATCGATCTGTCGGATGAAATGACATGGTGGCCCATTGATCCTGCGAGGATCGCTATGTTATTCAGCGAGGAGAGAGTGGTACGATTGCGGTGACGGTTCGATTTCTTAGCATATGGAGGAGGACACGATGGGGAAAAGTTTGAAGGGAACGAAGAGCCACGATAATCTCAAGGGGGCTTTCGCAGGAGAGTCTCAGGCCAATCGGCGCTATCTCTATTTCGCCCGGCGGGCGGACATCGAGGGCTTTCCTGATATTGGAGGTCTGTTCCGCGATACATCCGAGGCAGAAACTGGCCATGCCTTTGGGCATCTCGACTTCTTGAAGGAAGTCGGAGATCCGGCGACCGGGGTGCCGATCGGTAATACCGAAGCTAATCTGAAGTCGGCGATTGAGGGCGAAACTTACGAGTATACCCAGATGTATCCCGGTATGGCTAAAACGGCTCGGGACGAGGGATTCCCTGAACTGGCCGAATGGTTCGAGACCCTCGCCAAGGCGGAGCGGTCCCATGCGAATCGTTTCACGAAGGGACTCGACAGTCTGAAGCAGCTCTAGAATTTTTCCATGTGCGACATCACGGGGGTGGGCTGGAAATATTCCAGCTCACCCTTTGTATTTTCCGATCTTGTAATTAGAAGACGTCACAGGAGACAATGCACACCGTGAATGGTCTGAGCCTGCTCAACCCCATCGATCCTGCACAGCTCCAGAAAGACACGCAGCGCATTTACGAAGTCTGCGATGGCTGCCGGCGCTGTTTCAATCTCTGCCCCTCTTTCAACACACTGCTGGACGGCATCGACCGGTATGAGGGCGATGTCGCGAAGTTGACGTCCACGGATCATAACCGGATTGTTGACGAATGTTATTACTGTAAGCTCTGTTACAACCACTGTCCCTATACGCCGCCGCATCAGTATGGACTCGACTTTCCCCGCTTGATGATCGCCTGGAAGAAGCATCTGGCCGCGACGCGCGGGGTGAGCTGGCGCGATTGGTTCTTGATCAAGACGGATATCATCGGCACCCTTGGGAGTCTGCTGGCGCCGATTGCCAATTGGCTGTTGGGCTTTCGGATTCTTCGGGTCGCGACGGAACCGCTCGTGGGTGTGCATCGGGATCGGCAGGTCCTGCCCTTTGCTGCGGAGACCTTTACCCATTGGTGGGAGCGCCGAGGGGCGGCACAGGTTCCTGCCTCCGCGCCGCGGAAGGTCGCGCTCTTTGGGAGCTGTCTGGTCAACTATCAAGCGACCGACGTCGGGAAAGCGACGATTCAAGTTCTCGAAAAAAACGGTGTCCATGTCGTGATTCCCGAACAGCGTTGTTGCGGCATGCCCTCGTTTGATATCGGCGATACGGCTGCGATTCAGCAGGCCGCCTCGGTGAATGTCGCCTCGTTCCTGCCATGGGTTGAGAAAGGGTACGAGATTGTCGTGCCGGTGCCCAGTTGCAGTCTGATGTGGAAGCGGGAATATCCGGAGATCGTCGGTGGCCCTGACGTGCGGCTTGTGGCGGAACGGACGTTCGATGTCTGCGAATACCTCATGAAGATGAAGCGGGAGGGCGCATTGGCCACCGACTTTCAGCAGAAGCCCGGGCGAGTCGCCTACCAAATACCGTGCCATTTGCGGGATCAAAACATCGGATTCAAATCCAAGGAACTGATGGAATGTGTCGGTGCGCAGGTCGAGGTAATTGAGAAATGTTCCGGCCACGATGGCTCCTGGTCCGCCAAGACGGAGTTTTTCCCCCTATCGATGCTGATCGCGCAGAAGGCTGTTCGTGTGATTGAGGAGGCTCCGGCTGATCTGGTCGCGACCGATTGCCCGTTGGCGGGGTTGCAGCTGGATCAAGCAGGCGCGATGGCCCATGCCGGTGGCAGATCGACGAAGCATCCGATTCAAATCGTGCGCGATGCCTATGGGTTGAAATAAAGTATGAACTTATTAACGACACAAGACCTTTTGCCTGCCGCGGCCTATGAACAGCAACGGGAGCCGTTCCGTTCACAGATCATCGCGCTCAAGCAGCGGCGCAGGATCTCTGTCGGGCCGCTCATCACACTCGTCTTTGAGAATCGCGAGACCTTACGGTTTCAGACTCAGGAAATGATTCGAGTCGAACAGATCCTCGATCCCCACAAGGTTCAAGAAGAATTGGACGTCTATAATGCCCTCATGCCGGGAGCCGGCGAGTTGAGCGCCACCTTAATGATCGAAATTACGGAGCCGGATCGGATGAAGGAATGGCTCGACATGTTTATGGGGCTTGATCACGGTGAAAAAATCGCGATTCGCTCCGGGACTGAGCATGTCTTCGGGGAGTTCGAGGGGGGGCACAGCCATGAAACGAAAATCAGCGCCGTGCATTTCGTGCGGTTTAGACCGGCCGCATCGATGATCGCGGCGTTTGCCGATTTACATGTGCCGGTCACATTGACGGTCCACCATCGCGAATACCAGGCTGACGTGTCTGTTCCAGGGAGTATGCGTGAAGAATGGCTCAAGGATCTCCGGTAGTCGCGAGTGCTGAATAGAACATGTTTCAAGGATAAGGCAAAGGGATAAGAAGATGCCATCTGTCTTGCTGACGAAACGTATCGAGTTTGCGGCGGCGCATCGGTATATCAAAGCGGAGTGGGACGAGGCCAAGAACCGTGCGGTGTTCGGCCGTTGTTACAACCCGCCTGCGCATGGACATAACTACATGGTCGAGGTGACGGTCTTGGGTGAGGTGGATCCGAAGACCGGCATGGTGGTGAATCTCTTCGATTTGAAGCGGGTCTTGCTCGATGTGCTGGAGGAGTTCGACCATAAGAACCTGAATTTGGACATGTCGTATTTTACGGATCGGATTCCTACGTCAGAAAACCTGGCACGCCTTCTTTGGACCAAATTGGAACTGCAGAAGGAGATCGGCACACTCCACACGATTCGATTATACGAGGACGAAGACCTCTATGCCGAGGTGACTGCCGTGGCCGGGCTCGACGTCGCCAGTGTGACCAGGCGTTACTCGTTTACGGCGGTGCAGGATGGCAACCAGGGTCGCGAGTGGGACTGTTTCGTGACGGTCCATGGCGCCATCGATGCCGTAACCGGCATGGTCACCGACATCGGGGCGCTCAACCGTTTGGTCCAGGGGAAAGTCGTGCAGGCCCTTGACCATCAGGACCTTCGTCAGGTCCTCGGGACTCAGGTCGTGACCGGAGAGCAACTGGTCGAGCATATCTGGAAGCAACTGGCCTCTTCTTTTTCAGCTGGCAGACTTTCGAACGTGCGTCTCGTGCAATCTCGTGACTTATTCTTCGAATTTGCAGGTTGACCGGGCTGCGCTCGTGCGGTTGGGGCGTTCTATGAAGACAGGTCTGATCTTTGGGCTGTTGATGCTGTGCCTCTTGTGGCCTGCGGTCTCCAGGTCTGCCGAAGAAGCGGAGGCGATCGAGAGGACCGTCAAGGATGCCGCCATGGCCGCGGCGACTTTCTCGGAAACCAGAGACAAGCAATCCGTCTTGAAGCTCTACACCAAGGACTATGTCGGTATTCAGGATGGCGAGACGGAGGGCCGTGCCTCTATCGAAAAGTGGCTGTCGGACTATGAGGCTGAACTCGACAAAGGCAGTACCCTGCGGTTTATCGGCGCCGTGTCGAATTTACAGGTTCGACTGACCGGCTCGACAGCCTGGGCGACGTATGACTATGTGTTTCAGGCGATCAGAAAAGGCGAATTTGAAGCACAGGACTCCGGACAATGTACCGCACTCTTGCGCAAGGATGGCCCCCTGTGGCTTATCTTCCACGAGCATTGCTCGAAGACACGGTCTGGATTCGGGAAGTAATGAGACGGGGCGCAGGGGAGGGACCACTGCGTTCAAGTGTAATGGTGTGGTCCGGCGATCAGCGCGGCTGAGCTGTTTGCAGGAGTTCTCGGACTTTCTCGATGAGCGTGGTAGGCAGGAAGGGCTTTGGCAGGAAGGGCATGTCGTCCTGTACCCCGTTAGCCAGAAGGGTGTCGCCTGCGTAGCCTGACATATAGAGCACCTTGGCCTCTGGCCGCATCGCATGGACCCCTTCGATAAACGTGGAGCTTTTCATCCGAGGCATGATGACGTCGGTAATGACGAGGGAACATTGTCCTTTGAGCATTTGCAGGCCCTGTAAGGCTTGAATCCCATCGCCTGCTGCCAGCACCTGGTAGCCTTGATCCTGCAGGACCGTCGTAATCAAATTCCTGATGCCCTCCTCATCCTCTACAACGAGAATCGTATCTTGTGGCGCGAGGGTTGGTTTTCCTGCCTGAGGCGTCTCAGCCTCGACGGCCGGCTGTCCTATACGCGGGAGGTACAGGGTAAAACGTGAGCCTCGCCCCGGTTCACTCGTGACGTCGATATAGCCCTGGCTTTGCTTGACGATGCCATAGACGGTGGCTAGCCCGAGCCCGGTGCCTTTTCCCGGGCCTTTTGTCGTGAAAAATGGTTCGAAAATGTGGGTCAATGTTTCCCTATCCATCCCGCATCCCGCATCCCGCACCATAATCTTGACGTAGGGACCAGGCGTGGAGCCTGGGTGCGAGTTCGAGAATTGCTCGTCTAAGTCGATATTATCCGTCTCGATATTGATGAGGCCACCGTCCGGCATGGCATCGCGGGCATTTAAGACGAGGTTCATGATCACCTGCTCGAGTTGTACGGGATCGACCAGCGCATGGCCGGTCTGGGGATGGAGCACGATGACCATCTGAATCTGCTCTCCGATCAGTCGCTGAAGAATATCCTCCAATTCTCGAATGGCCTGATTTACAGGCAATTCTTTCGGCTCGAACACTTGTCTCCTGCTAAACGTAAGT
The DNA here is from genome assembly GCA_030645475.1 of Nitrospirota bacterium. NCBI lineage: Bacteria > Pseudomonadati > Nitrospirota > Nitrospirota bacterium. The sequence goes on along the minus strand of JAUSMA010000067.1, from coordinate 56,137 downwards.
AGCTTCTTGGTCAGGGCTGCCGCCCGCAACCCGGCTTGGCTGATCATCTCTAGCTCCTGATGGGCCGGGTGGGTTCCCAGTTGCTGCAGCAATCGTTGGGCATGTCCGATCACGACCATCATCAGGTTGTTGAAGTCATGTGCAATGCCGCCAGCCAATCGTCCCACCGCTTCCATCTTCTGTGATTGGTGCAGTGCCGCGGCCGTTCGTTTGTGTTCGGTGATATCGACGATCGTTTCGATCACGTGGGTCTGCCCGTCGGCGGTGGAGGCTTTGGACCAATGGACGAGGAGAAACTTATCCCCTGGGAGCGGGACTTCGCTGGAAATGACCGAGTTCGACGTTAGCGCCTCCGGCATCCGGCAGAATTGGCAGGGAGCGGCGCATCCGGCAATTTTCTCATAGCAGGAGGCTCCGGCGATATTGCCGAACTGTTTGAGTCCTGTGTCATTCTGGAATTGGACCTGATGATTCGAGGGGGCGATGACCGTAACGATCACCGGTTGGGAGTTCAGCAGGACTTGCGGGTCGTAGCGCGGACGATCGGTCGTCTGTGATGGAGATTCCATACGCGCTACCTCGAAACAGGCGGTGGTGCAGGCGATTCTTGCCTCATGTCACCACGGCCTCTCGACCTTACTACAAGTCCTGAGTGAGTCAAGAAGATCGACGATTTTCGGAAGACGTGAGCTGAATTCGATGAAGAGACGGTGCGGCTACTTGAGCAGGTGATCTGAAATCAACGAGGCGAGTTCTGCTGGTTCGACGACACCTTCGCGGGTGAGGAGCAGCGTGCCATGTGCAAAGAAGTGCGTGGTGGGGTAGGTTTCGAAGGTATGGCTCTTTTTAATCTCTCGGCATCGGCCAGGGACATGCATCTTCGCTTTGCCGACTTTTACTCCGGGAAACTTGGCGGCGGTCTCTTCCAGGATTGGGTCGTAGGTCTTGCAGGGTTCACAGGTCGCGAGGCCGTAGGCGACGATCGCAGCGGGCGCGTCGGTGAATTCCTTATAGTTTTCGTCTCTAACGTCTTCGACTGTTCCAGGCATAATTAAAAGTACTCAGTGCTGAGTTCTGAGTGCTGAGTCAGCCGAAATCTCGGCCCTCAGCACTCAGGACTATTCGAATTAGCTCAGCTTCGCGAGGGCCGCGAGAATGTCCTTGTCTTCCCGCGCCACTTTGATCTCCTGTACCTTCGCGTAGGCGACCTTGCCGTTCTTGTCCACGATGACGGTTGCACGCTTTGAGCAATTCAACGGCTCAAAGTAGAGGCCGTAGGCCTTCGCCGTGGTCCGGTGCACGTCCGACAAGAGGCGGTGCTTGAGGTCCATAGAATCAGCCCAGGCCTTGTGCGAAAAGAAGCTGTCGCAGCTGATGCCGAACAATTCTGCATTCGCTGATTGGAACTTGGGGAAGTCGTCGGTCAGGCACTTGTTCTCGCCCTGACAGACCGGGCTCCAATCCAGAGGATAGAAGCAGAGCACGACATTCTTCTTGCCGCGGTAGTCGCTCAGCTTCACGTCCTTCTGATCCTGATCCTTTAAGTCAAAATCCGGTGCGGTATCGCCAACCTTAATTTCTGCTGCTACGTCGCTCATCTGGATGCCTCCTTCACTGGGTTTAGTCCGGCCTCTGACACATTCGTCTGTATTTTTGTACCGTGCGGCTTGAAACCTTGTCAACGGTCCTGAAGGCCTATGGTTGGCCATGGCGACCTATAAGCGCTCGATAAAGCAGGAAAACTATAACGAAGTTCTGACTTCTCGAAAGCTGAGCATACGACCGGCTGGTGCGGCGGTGCGGTGGTTGGCAATTTCAATATTCTGACCAGATGGTCCTATACGGATGCGGCTTCCGACCTTGGGAGACTGTCCGGTCCTGGTCAATTCATCTGCCGTTTCACGGAGGAGGTCACGGATAGGCTGGTCTGGGAGACCAGGGGAGAGAAACATTTCAAGTTCATCCACCCCGAACTTACTGAGGCCGAGGGTATAACACCGGCTCCGATGGCTCGGCTCATGGTCTTCCTGCAAGACTGGGATGTGATCGCTCACGTCGAAGTGGGTGAGGGGACGATTCTGCCAGTCAGACGGGTTCACATACTGGTTCGTGGTGATGTCATGGGCTGTGCCTTGCGTGAGGAGCGTGAGCCCCCTGGCTAGTCGCGCGGCAAAGAGAATCATATCCGGCATGTCTCGCGGAGGTGCAAGGGAGGGCGCGACTGCTCCCATTACGTCGTGTTCCCAGGCCAGCTGCTTCATCACGTCGGCCACGTGGCTCATCGGCAGAGGCATCACGACATGGGCCGACCAGGGGCCGTGAGTCGCATGCCAGGATTCTGCCGAGCCAGCCTCATGGCGAATAGTCAGCGGTCCACCATATTCCCGGTCGTACCAGACCTTTAGTTCGTCGGTAGCCGGTGCCGTTCCACGATAGCCGATGAAGTAGAGCGGAGGGCGGCGAGCCGAGGGTTTTGGCGTTTTCTTCTTGATCCTCATCGTGGCGCTGCGGCTATTTGCTGGACTTCTTAGCCCGACGGCGTTCATCCGAGTTGAGGATCTTTTTGCGAATACGCAGGCTCTTCGGCGTCACCTCAATCAGTTCGTCCGGGCCGATATATTCGAGTGCGAACTCCAAGCCCATTTCCCGTGGCGGCGTGAGGACCAAGGCCTCATCGGTTCCCGACGCACGCATGTTGGACAGCTGCTTTTCTTTACAGACGTTCACGTCCATGTCTTCGTCCCGGCTGTTCTCGCCGACGACCATCCCGCGATAGACATCCACGACAGGGCCGATGAACATGGTTCCCCGATCCTGGGTCATGAAGATGGCATACCCTGAGCTAGTGCCGTCTTCGCAGGCGACGAGCGATCCATGTGTCGCCACCGCGAGGTCGCGCTGCTCCAGCGGCTCGTAGGCGACAAAGACATGGTGCATGATGATGGTGCCGCGCGTCTTGGCGACCAGGAGGTTCTTGAGTCCCATAATCCCGCGGGTGGGGATATGATATTCGAGATGCATTTCGCTTGTTCCGACGTCGGAATGGATGAGCCGCATATGGCGCAATTCGCCACGTCGTTTGCCCAGCTCTTCGATCACGGCGCCTTGATAGGTCTCCGGCACCTGGATCGTCAGTTCCTCATAGGGTTCGAGGACCTTGTCTCCGTCCCGATGGACGATGACTTCCGGTTGCGAGACTTGCAGTTCGTAGCCTTCCCGGCGCATGGCTTCGATCAGGACGCCGAGGTGGAGTTCGCCGCGGCCTGCCACGAGGAACTTATCCGCACTATCCGTTTCCTGGACGCGCAAGGACACGTTGGTTTCGAGTTCTCTGAAGAGCCGATCGCGCAAGTGCCGCGAGGTCAGGTACTTCCCTTCCCGTCCGGCGAACGGGCTATTGTTCACAGAAAAGGTCATTTGGACGGTTGGCTCGTCGACCGTCACGCGAGTCAAGGCGACGGGGTTCTCCGCGTCGGCGATCGTATCGCCGATGCTCACCTCGTCCAGACCTGCCACTGCGACGATTTCTCCTGCTTCCGCCTGTTCCACATCCGTCCGGTCAAGGCCGGAGTAGACTGCGAGGTCGGATACTTTTCCTGGGAACTTGGCGCCATCCTTGCCGAGTACGACCACATTCTGTCGGCGGGCGATCGAGCCGGATTGAATCTTTCCCACTCCCATCTTGCCTTTGTAGAGGTCCTGGATCAGGGAAAGAATCAGGATCTGCAATGGCGCCTCAGCATTGATCGCCGGTGCGGGAATCTTCTCCAGGACGGTGTCGAGGAGGGGCGAAATGTCCGTGCCGGGCTTCGCGAGGTCGTTGGTTGCCGTGCCCTTGATCGCGGCGGTGTAGACAATGGGGAAATCCAGCTGCTCGTCGGTCGCTCCGAGATGGACGAACAAGTCGAAGGTCCGGTTCACCACATCGTCGATGACGGCATCAGGCCGGTCGATCTTGTTGATGACGACGATGGCTTTGTGTCCGAGCGCAAGCGCTTTCCGCAATACGAAAGTCGTTTGCGGCATAGGGCCTTCTTTTGCGTCGATCAAGATGAGGACGCCGTCCACCATGCGCAGGGTCCGCTCGACCTCACCGCCGAAGTCGGCATGGCCCGGGGTGTCGACGATATTGATTTTTACGCCCTTGTAGATGACGCTGGCGTTTTTGGCCCGGATCGTGATCCCGCGTTCACGCTCCTGGTCCATCGAGTCCATGATCCGCTCACCCATGTCGTCGATCTTGCGATGGACGTGGGTCTGTCGGAGCACCGCGTCAACCAAGGTCGTTTTGCCATGGTCGACGTGGGCAATAATGGCGATATTTCGAATGTCGCTACGACGCCCCTTAGGAGCGATATCGGCTGCGACGGGAGACTCTGTTGGGGCTGTCTGATCCATAGATATTGCTGCATGCTCCAAAAAAAAGCGCCCGGGAATCCAGGCGCCGTGGGACAGTATACCCGAAGCATGCTGTCCGGTACAAGCGATGCCGGGAAGAAGATGCCTGGGAGGAAGGGGTGCCGTCGCAGGCTTGAGTTTTGAGGGGCCCCACGGTATGGTGACTTCGGCCTCCTTCCCAGGGAGGCGAGTGTTTCCACAAGATAACCCCGCGTAATTATGATGGATCGTCAGGTTCCTAGTCAGTATGAGCCCCGTCACCCAGCGCCCCGTCGGTCATGGTGGTGGTGGCAGATCGCACTTCTCAGCTTAGGGGCGGTGGCCTTGATGGGAGGCTTAGCCGTCGGCGGTTTCGTATGGCACCTCGCGAATGACCTTCCCCCATTGGACCAGCTGGAGACCTATCAACCCAGCCTGGTCACGCAGGTCTATTCGAGCGACCAGCAGCGCATCGGTCAATTTTTTATTGAGCGTCGCATCCAGACCCCTCTGGCGGGAATTCCAGAAGGGTTTCGTCATGCAGTCATCGCCGTGGAGGATGTCCGGTTCTTTGAGCATCCAGGACTTGACTACATCGGCATGCTCCGTGCGGCCTGGACGAACCTCCGTCGAGGGAGCAAGGTTGAAGGCGCTAGTACGATAACTCAGCAACTGGCACGCTCCCTGTTTCTTTCATCCGAGCGTACCTTCGATCGCAAAGTTCGCGAGTTGATTCTGGCGTACAAGATGGAGTTGGTCCTGACGAAGGATAAAATTCTCGAACTCTATTTGAATCAGATTTACTTCGGGCAAGGCGCCTACGGTATCGCCTCGGCGGCCCAAACCTATTTCGGAAAAGATCTTTCAGCTCTCACGATTGCGGAGACCGCTTTTCTGGCGGGTCTTCCGAAATCTCCCAACCATTACTCGCCGTTCAAAGCCTACGACCGAGCGAAAAAGCGACAAGAACATGTATTGGCGCGGATGGAAGAGGCCGGGTTCCTCACCGCGGCAGAACGTGAAGCGGCGGTGGCCGAAACGCTCAATTTTCGGCGTCCTGGCGGTGAACAGGCGGCGCCCTACTTTGTGGAATATGTCAGGCAGATGTTGATCGCCAAGTACGGCGAAGCGCTGGTGTATAAGGGCGGGCTGAAAGTCTTTACGACCTTGAACATGGAGATGCAGAAGGCTGCGGAAGTGGCGTTTGCGGCCGGTTTGCGCGAACTAGACAAGCGGCAGGGGTGGCGGGGTCCGCTTCGAACGGTGGACGTGGATGCGCCGGTTACACCCGCTGCTGCTGCGACCGCTGGGCAGATTCTCAAGGCAGGGGACTACCGGGAGGGGTTCGTCACGAAAGTGGCGAAGGATCATTTTGTGGTGCAGGTCGGATCAACGGTGGCGAGGCTTTTGTTCGACGATATGGCCTGGGCGAAGCGCCGTTTGACCGGACCGGATACGGCGAAAGATGTCGTCATCAACCCAAACCTCAAACAGGTACTGAAGCCTGGTGACGTCGTCGAGGTGATGGTGAAGAAGCTCGAGCGGGACCTCCTGTACGTCCAGCTGGAGCAGACACCCCTGGTCGAGGGAGGGTTGATTGCGCTTGATCCGGCGAAGGGTGCCATTCGGGTCATGGTCGGCGGGTACGATTTTGGGCGCAGTGAATATAATCGTGCCGTTCAGGCTCATCGTCAGCCGGGGTCTGCTTTCAAGCCGATCATCTATGCGGCGGCCCTGAATCACGGGATGAGCCCTGCGTCGGTCATTCTCGATGCACCGGTTGTCTACGAGCAGGAGCTGGAGGAGAAAACGTGGAAGCCTGAGAACTATGGGAAGAAGTTCCATGGCATGGTGAGTTTGCGGGATGCGCTGGCTCATTCATACAACCTCGCGACAGTCCGGTTGCTGGACAAGGTGGGGATCAGGAATGTCATCGAGTTTGCCAAAACGGTTGGAATTACCAGTCCACTCGCCGCAGATTTGTCGCTGGGATTAGGATCGTCTTCTGTGGGGCTCATGGAACTGACTTCTGTGTATGCGGTGCTACTCAATGAGGGGAGCCGATTGGAGCCCTACGCGATTGTGTCGGTGGAGGATAGTGCGGGAAAGGTGCTTGAGTTGGCAGAGTCGCAATCCCTGACGGTGATCTCCAAGGAAACCGCCTACGGGATCACTAATATGATGGAAGATGTGATTCAGAAGGGGACCGGACAGGCCGCCAAAGGTATTGGCCGGCCGCTTGCCGGGAAGACCGGAACGACCAATGATTTCATCAACGCATGGTTTATCGGTGGCGCTCCAAACTTGGTGGCAGGCATCTATGTGGGCTTTGACGATCGCCGTTCGCTCGGCGAGACAGAGTCGGGGGCGCATGCCGCACTGCCCATTTGGATCAATTTCATGAAGGAGGCGCTCAAGCCGCTACCGGTGGCGTTCTTCAGCATTCCGGAAGGCGTGACATTCGTGAATGTCGATCCAGCCACGGGATTACTCGATGGCGAGCAGGAGGGGCAGGCCGGCACAGTCGATATCTTTATTAAGGGCAGCGAGCCAACCCAAGCGCCTCAGCGCCGACTGGACCCGATTGATTTCTATAAGCTGGATCAAATCCCCGAAGGGGCTCTGTAGCAGAACAATTTAGCAGGATAGCCGGACGAGAGAAGCTAGGAGTCTAATCTGTCCACGTCGCGCGGTTCTTGCCAGTCTCGCAGGTCATGCTTCTCAGCTCAGGGCTTCGAGTCCTGATATTCTTCGTGCCAGGCCATCTGAATCGCCTCCAGAATTTTCTCGTTCGATTTCTTGGGATCATCCTTGAAGTCCGGGAGCGCGACGATCCAGGCATGCATGTCGGTGAAGCGAATGGTGAGCGGATCCGATTCCGGATGTTCTTCTACCAGGCGAATCGCGATATCTTCAGTGTTGTTCCACTTCAAATCCATGCGAACTCCTTCGTCTCTCGTCGTTCGTGACGCAAGATGCGGATGACGTGTTACGTGAGGTCCGAGACCTTCTTGCCTTGGAGTCCTCGTTTGAGCGAGTCGTTCAGCATCGCGACGGTCAGTCGTTGCGCCGATTGTTCGAGGTCGGCGATGCGCGCGCGGATGGCGCGCGGGTCGTTGCCCTTCTGCGCGGTTGCCAGGGCCGCGAGCGCTGCTCGAATGGCTGCGACATCTTCTTCGGCGATCAGGTGCAGGCCCTCCCCCAGTGATTTCTCCGTCGTCGTGATCAAGGCGCCGGCGTCGAGCCGCGTCTCAATCAGTTTTCTGGCGTTGACGTCATCTTTTGCGAACTTGAACGAGTCCTCGATCATCTGCTCCACTTCATGGTCGGATAACCCGTACGACGGCTTTACCTCGATGGACTGGCTCAGTCCGGTTCGCATGTCGCTGGCCTTCACGCTCAAGATCCCATTGGCATCAATGAGGAACGTCACTTCGATGCGAGGGACGCCCGCCGGGAGTGGAGGAACCTTCAGTCTGAATTTTGCCAGGCTGCGATTGTCTTTCGCCAGTTCGCGTTCGCCCTGGAGGATGTGGATGTCTACGCCGGTCTGCCCGTCGACATAGGTGGTGAACATCTCCTTGGCACTGGCGGGGATCGTCGTGTTTCGTCGAATCAGGCTGCTCATCACTCCGCCCATAGTTTCGATACCCAGGGAGAGCGGCGTGACGTCGAGCAACAGCATATCCGTCGTGCCGCCGCTGAGAATGTCCGCTTGCACGGCTGCGCCGAGCGCCACGACTTCGTCGGGATTGATCTCGCAGTGCGGGGTCTTTCCGAACAGTTCCTGAACACGTTGCCGGACGATCGGCATGCGGGTGGAGCCACCGACCAGCACGACTTCGTCGATCGCGTCCGGGGTGAGTCCCGCGTCTTTCAAGGCCATCCGGCAGGGAGTCAGGGTCCGTTCGATGATCTCTATGATCAGGGATTCGAGCTGGTCCCGCGTCAGCTCTCGCGTGAAGCGTCCCTTGTTGTCCGGAAGCTCGACCGATACCTGTATTTTTAGTTCGTCGGACAGACCGATCTTGGCCCGTTCTGCTTCGAGCCGGATCGTTTGCATGTGGTCCGGGTGAGTGCTGAAATCGGCTCCATGCCGGCTACGGATTTCGGTAAGGAAGAGGTCGGCAATCCGGCGGTCGATATCGTCTCCGCCCAAGTGGGTGTCGCCGTTGGTGGCCAACACTTCGAAGATGCCATTCTTGAGCTTGAGGATGGAGATATCGAAGGTGCCTCCGCCGAAATCGTACACTGCGATCGTGCCTTGCGTCTTTTCTTGGAGTCCATAGGCAAGCGAGGCGGCAGTTGGTTCGTTGATGATTCGCAGGACTTCCAGCCCGGCGATCATGCCGGCGTCTTTGGTGGCTTGCCGCTGGCTATCGTTGAAGTAGGCGGGGACCGTGATGACGGCTTTGGTGATGCTTTCACCGAGGTGCGCTTCGGCCCGCTGTTTCAGTTCTTTTAAAATCATTGCGGAGATTTGCGGGGGCGAATAGGTCTTCTCGCCGAGCTTAATGCGGATGACCCCGCCTTGCTCGGTGAGCGAGTAGGGGAAGTAGGCCAGCTCGCCCTGCACGTCCGCGAGTCCTTTCCCCATGAACCGTTTCACGGAGTAGACCGTCCGCTCAGGATTGCGGGTCAAGTGTTCCTTCGCGGCGTCGCCCACGATGAGCCCGTTGTCGGTCATGGCCACGACGGAGGGCACGATTGCCCGTTCATTCCGACCTGGGATGACGCGCGGGCGTCCGTTCTCCATGTAGGCGACGAGCGAGTTGGTGGTGCCGAGATCGATGCCGACGATGCGTGCCATGATGGTTATCCGATGGTTGCAACGAGGTCGTTGATGATACTTTTGACGTAGGTCCGGTTGGAGAGAGTTTCCCGCATCTGCTTCAGCAGACTGTCTCGTTCTGATCGGGCTTGGCTGGTCGCTTCACCCCGATCTTGAAGAAGATCCCAATCGGTGAAGAGCTGCTGGAGTTGGGTCTCCATATCCCGTTTGCGTTCTTCCAGCGTCTGTTGTTCAGCTTGGAGTGTTGTGCGGAGCTGCTGCCCCGGATCCGATGTGCGATCGGAGGCCCGATACTCGTCGAGCGTGTCTTGCAGCTCGAGGATCTCCTCGAAGAGATCGGCTGGCGGCGAATTTCTGATCTCCTTCACGGAGCCAGCTTCCAGATCGAGCAGATATTCGACACGCTGAATCGGATCGCGGAGCGTACGATAGGCTGAATTGAGCGTCGCGGCATTGCCGAGGCTGATGCTTTGCTCCGTTTCGCTCTTGTTCTGATAGAAGTCAGGGTGAAACGCACGGCTGAGTTCGTAGAACTTCGCTTCCAGTTTACCCGGGTCGATGGTCAGCCGCCTCGGGAATCCGAAGCACGTGAAGTAATCGGTCTCTTTCGACACCGGCTGGACTTTGACGCAGCGATCGCAGAAGTATTCACCGGACACCTCGGACTGACAGTGCCAGCACATGCTCCTGGCCATCTGGAGCTCACGAGGGTTTGAGCTGTGGGTATGTTCATGGTCCATCCGCGACCTCTTCTGACAAGACAGGCATGGCGGTTTGCCATGCCTGTGTAAGATGCTTCCCGCCGGCTATCGCAGACGTTACGCGGAGAAGGACTCTCCACAGCCGCAAGTTTTGTCGGCATTCGGATTGACGAACTTGAAGTTTCCGCCCAGCAAGTCTTTCTGGAAGTCCAGCTGCGTGCCTTGAAGATAAATGGCGCTCTTGGCGTCAACAATCACTTTTACGCCATCAATGTCATGGACTTGGTCATGCGGACCGATTTTTTCGTCGAAGTTGATCGTGTAGCTCAGGCCTGAGCAGCCGCCGCCCTTTACACCGAGGCGGAGCCCGCCTTCCGTGAGGCCTTGCACGTTGATGAGGCGTTTGACTTCCTTCATGGCCGCCTCGCTGAGCGTAATCACCGGAGCCTGGGTCTCTGCATTCGTGGTATCCATGGCGTGCTCCCTTTAGTGACGTTACTTCGCGGCAGTCGTGGTGCCGTCGGCTTTCTTTTGGTAGTCCGCGAGGGCGGCCTTGATGGCGTCCTCAGCCAGTACGGAACAATGGATCTTCACGGGCGGCAAGTTCAGCTCCTGCACGATGTCAGTGTTCTTGATTTTCTGCGCTTCCTCGATCGTCTTGCCCTTGAGCCACTCGGTGGCGAGGCTTGAACTGGCGATCGCGGATCCGCAGCCGAAGGTCTTGAACTTTGCGTCCACGATCATGTCGTTCTGCACCTTGATCTGGAGCTTCATTACGTCACCGCACTCCGGGGCTCCGACCATACCGGTGCCGACCCCTTCTTCGTCTTTCTTGAAAGATCCCATGTTGCGGGGGTTGTTGAAATGATCGACGACTTTGTCACTGTAGGCCATGGTTCATCCTCCTCTTAACTATCCTGGTCAGTGGGCAGCCCATTGAACTGATTTCAAATCGACGCCTTCTTTTGCCATCTCATAGAGCGGGGACATTTCGCGCAACTTCGTGACGATTTCGACCACTTTTTTGATCGTATAATCGATTTCGTCATCCGTGTTGAAGCGACCCAGGCCGAAACGGATCGAGGAATGTGCCAGCTCTGTTCCAACTCCCAATGCGCGGAGCACGTAGGAGGGCTCCAATGTAGCCGACGTACAGGCCGAGCCGGATGAAAGGGCAATGTCTTTCATGCCCATCAGCAAGGACTCGCCCTCCACATAGGCAAAGGAGATATTGAGGTTGCCGGGGAGCCGGTTGGTCGGGTGACCGTTCAGATAACTTTCTTCGAGGGCCTTCATGATACTGACCTCCAGCCGGTCGCGCATCGCAAGCAACCGTGCCGTCTCCTTGGTCATCTCTTGCTCGCAGAGTTCGCAGGCCTTGCCGAATCCCACGATGAGGGGCACCGGAAGTGTCCCGGAGCGCATGCCGCGCTCGTGTCCGCCGCCGTCAATCTGGGCGACGATGCGAACGCGAGGATTCTTCTTTCTCACATAGAGCGCTCCAACCCCCTTGGGTCCGTACATCTTGTGGCTGGTGAAGGACATCAGATCGATGCCCATGTCCTGCACGTCGACCGGGATCTTGCCGACACCCTGTGTCGCATCGCAGTGGAAGAGGATGCCCTTTTCCTTGGCGATTTTGCCGATCTCTTTGATGGGGTTGATCGTGCCGATTTCGTTGTTCGCCATCATGACGGAGATGAGGATCGTCTTCTCCGTGATCGCATTCCGCACATCCTCGGGGCTGACCATTCCGCATTTATCGACGGGGAGATAGGTAGCGGTCGCTTTGCCCTTGCCTTCTAATACCTTGACGGTGTCGAGCACGGCGCGGTGCTCGGTGGCGGACGTAATGATATGGTTGCCCTTTTCCCCATACATCTCCAGCACGCCCTTGATCGCGAGGTTATCCGATTCAGTGGCGCCGCTCGTGAAGACGATTTCTTTCGGATCAGCCTTGATCAGCTTCGCGATCTGCTTTCGGGCGTTCTCGACGGCTTCTTCCGCGGCCCACCCGAAGGCATGGTTGCGGCTGGCGGCGTTCCCGAATTTTTCGACGAAATACGGGAGCATGGTCTCCAAGACGCGTGGATCCATCGGTGTGGTGGAATGGTTGTCTAAGAATATGGGCAGTTTCATCGTTCGACTCCTTGTGCCGTGGGAGACTGAATCGTAATGAGGGGTGTGCCACCCATCATGTCTTGCAGGGTCATGTTATTGAGCAATTGGGCGATGCTGTCCTGGACTTTCAAGAGCGGAGTGCGGATATTGCAATTTCCCCGCTGCATGCAGAACTCGCCGTCTTTCTCGTGCGAACAATCGGTGATACCCAATGGGCCTTCGATACTTTCGAGAATTTGCGCGATCGTAATCTGGTGCGCGCGACGGGCTAGGACGTACCCACCCTTGGGACCATTGTGACTCTCGATCAATGCGTTCTTGGAAAGAGTCTGGAGCACTTTGGCCAGGAGTTCGAGGGGGATGTTATATTCCTCCGCAATCTCCTTCGTATTTACCACGCGCCCAGGTGTGACGTCACCGAACTGGGCCGCAGCGATATGCTGAAGCGCCATAAGGGCATAATCTGCTTTTTTTGAAATCTTCAACATTGCTATTGCCGATCTTCTAGGTCGGAGACTATAATGATCTCCGATCAATAAGGTCGGACTAACAATAGCATGCAGGTTTCAGGGCTGTCAACAGCGAGACATCAGGCTGAATTGGGCTGAGAAAGGAACGAGCATATGGGCGGGACCAATCCCTATATTGAAAAAGCTGAGTATGAGCTACCTCAGCGAGCCTACACCGTCACATTTATCGCCCCTGATGGCGTGGTGACGAAGGTTGAGGTCGATCCTGCCAAGATTCCCTATGGTCCGACCGGGCTTCCAGGGAGTCTCTTGGACGTGGCGATGGGCAGTGGGGTTGCGTTGGAACATGTCTGCGGGGGGGTCTGTGCCTGCTCGACTTGTCACGTCATTGTGAAGCAGGGGCTGGAGAGCTGCAGTGAAGGAACGGACGACGAGTTCGATGAGTTGGAGCAAGCGCCGGTTACGACGTTGCAGTCCCGACTCGGCTGCCAATGTGTGCCGAATGGGACGAAGGACATTGTGGTCGAAATACCGTCCGTGAACAAGAACCTCGTGCGGGAAGGGCACTAATCGTAGGTTTCTGTCTTAACATCCTTCCGGTCATAACCCGCCTCGACAAAATAGGCTCGCAGGGGCCGCACAAATCCTTTCGTGCCGCACAGTAGGGGTGTCACTTTCGCAGTCCCTTCAATCAAGGGCCTCAGCATAGAGAGCGTGAGGTCGACGCCTTGCTGCTCCCCTCCGGCAGCCACCAGGGGCAGGTAGCGAAACTGAGGATGGGTGACGGCCAACGTGAGCAACGCCTGGTGAAAGAGTAATTCTTCCTCCGCCGGAGCGACGGCAATTAGGAGGATCGCTGCCGTCTGTCGTTGTGCATAGAGATGTTTCAACATGCAGCGGATCGGGACGAGGCCAGTATAACGGGCGATCAGGATCAATTCCCGATCGAGTGAGACCGGAAGGGTGAAGTTTCCATAGGGGCCCGAGAGTTCCGTGCGATCGCCAGGTTTGAGGTGGTAGAGGTAGTTGGATCCTATGCCGCCCGGTATGCGGTCGAAGATGAGTGTCAGCTCGCCAGATGGAGTGCCAGGCGCCGCCATCGAGTAGGCTCGATTCAGCGGTGGTTTGGCACCGACTGGCAATTTAAGTGAGACCCATTGACCGGGCTGAAAAGCGATGTGCTGAACAGTAGGGAGGAGTACGAGCTGACGAACGTGGGGCGTAAGATCCGTGATCGAGAGGACCGTCGCCGGTTGTGTGCGTTCCGCCATCACGATCTCCGTATCCCTCTCATATCAGAAGGCCAGCCCGGATGAAAGGGATAGAGCCCACAATTCTGTACAACACTTTTCCTCACGTGTTATAGATACCGGCCGTTAATCCTGCGACAGAGGTTCATCCCCATGAGTCAGGTCAGAGTTAGGTTTGCGCCCAGCCCAACGGGCTTTCTCCACATCGGTGGTGTTCGTACGGCTTTGTTCAATTGGTTGTTTGCCCGCCAGCAGAAGGGTGTGTTCGTCCTTCGCATCGAAGACACGGATCAGGACCGCTCGACCGATGAGTCGATTCAGGCCATTCTTGAGGGGTTGAAGTGGGTGGGGCTCGATTGGGACGAAGGCCCGTTCCGCCAGACCGAGCGCATCGACATCTATCGCAGTTATGCGATGCAACTGCTTGAGAAAGGGCAGGCCTACTGGTGCGCCTGCAAAGCGGAAGAACTCGAAGCCAGGCGGAAGGAAGCAGAGGCCAAGGGATTATCGCCGAAATATGACAGCCGGTGCCGAGACCGTGGCCTGGCCAATTTGACCGGCGATGCGGCATTGCGCTTTAAGGCCCCGCTAGAGGGGGAGACGGTGGTCGACGACCTCATCAAGGGCAAGATTGTCTTCGACAACAATGTGCAGGACGATCTGATCATCCTCCGGTCGAATGGCTACCCGACGTACAATTTTTCAGTCGTGGTCGATGATGCGCTCATGAAAATTACCCACGTAGTGCGTGGCGACGATCATTTGACCAACACGCCTCGGCAGGTTCCGATCTTTCAAGCCCTCGGGTTTCCCGTCCCCCAATTTGGGCATCTGCCGATGATCCTGGGTTCGGACAAAGCTCGTCTGTCGAAGCGGCATGGGGCCACCTCGATTATGGCTTATAGAGATATGGGTTATCTGCCGGATGCCATGGTGAACTATCTCGTTCGCTTGGGCTGGTCGCACGGAGACCAGGAACTGTTCACCCGCCAGGAGCTGATCGAGAAGTTCGCTTGGAGAAACGTGCAAACGTCCCCCGCCGTGTTTAATCCCGAGAAACTCATCTGGGTCAACGCAGAATATATCAAGATCAGCCCGCCGGATCAGGTCGCTCAGGCGTTGGTGCCCCTCTTGGAGTCAGCGGGACTTGCAGCCGAAGTCAAGGCTGTCCAGGCCGGTTGGCTCGCGCAACTCGTCATTCTCGTAAAGGAACGGGCGAAAACGCTGGTAGAGATGGTCGAGTGGGTGAGGCCCTATTTCGGGCAGGCTGTGGCGTTTGATGAAGAGGCCGCGAAGAAATTTTTAACCCCTGCCATCGCGCCAGTCCTCGGTAAATTGCTAGCTTGTTTCGAGGCCTTTCCTGCCTTTTCGAAGCAGCAATGGGAAGAGGCATTCAAGCAGCTGGTCGAAGCGGAGGGGATGAAGATGGGGCAGCTGGCTCAGCCAGTTCGTGTGGCCCTGACCGGTCGTACGGCCAGTCCTGGTCTCTTCGAGGTGATGGAAGTGTTGGGGCGAGACCGGACGTTGTTTCGACTCCGCCTGGGGATCGACCGGGCATCCCGCGCCTGAGGTTGCGTTTGTCACTAAATCAGCCTCGATCTTGACGAAGCCAAGAGCCTTATATTATTGTGAGCGAAGGTTGGGGGATCGTCTAGCGGTAGGACGTCAGTTTCTGGATCTGACTACCTAGGTTCGATTCCTAGTCCCCCAGCCAATAATTCTTTCCCGCCCTGAACTTTCAGATCCATGACTCGGTTCCGTACCGCGCTGGGGGATCGTCTAGCGGTAGGACGCCGGCCTTTGGAGCCGGCTACCTAGGTTCGATTCCTAGTCCCCCAGCCATTTTCTTTGATCACCTCGATATCTACTTCAGCGATGCCAGATCGATCACGAATCTGTATCTAACATCCCCCTTAAGCACTCTCTCATAGGCTTCATTCACTTGTTGGATCGGAATCAATTCAATATCAGATTCGATGCCGTGCGTGGCGCAGAACTCGAGCATCTCCTGGGTTTCTCGGATGCCTCCGATCACCGATCCGGCGATCCGGCGGCGATGCAGAATCAGGGGAAAGGGCTCTAGCGGCGCCGGTTTATCCGGCGCTCCCACGAGAATCATGGTTCCGTCGGTTTTGAGCAAGTTCACATAGTCGTTGTAGTTGTGCGGGGCTGAGACGGTATCGAGGATGAAATCAAAGCGCCGTTGTAGTCGTGTGAAGGTATTGGGATCTGATGTAAGAGCAAAGTCTGTCGCGCCTAACCGTGCGGCATCGTTTCGCTTCCGTTCAGAAGTGCTCAACACAGTGACGTCGGTTCCGAGCGCCTTGCCGATCTTCACCGCCATATGACCTAATCCACCCAATCCCACCACAGCAAGCTTGTGATACTTACCGACGCCCCAGTGGCGAAGCGGGGAGTACGTCGTAATGCCAGCACACAAGAGCGGGGCCGCTCCGGCAGGCGACAGGTTTGAGGGAATCCGCAGCACGTATTGCTCATCCACGACGATCTGTGTGGAGTACCCGCCTTGAGTGACCTGGCCGTTCTTATCCAGGCCGCTGTAGGTGAAGAGCATGCCGGCGTCGCAGTATTGCTCCGATCCTTCTCGACAGGGTCCACAGGTACGGCAGGAATCCACAAAACAGCCGACGCCAGCCGTCTCACCCACATGGAACCGCGTGACCATGCTCCCGACCCGCGAGATCGTGCCGACAATTTCATGGCCCGGCACCATGGGGAACATCGAGCCGCCCCATTCGTCGCGGGCTTGATGGATGTCTGAATGGCAGATACCGCAATGGGTGATCGCGATGAGTACGTCATGGGGGCCTACATCTCGTCGCGTAAAAGAGAAGGGTTGCAGGGCAGCCTTGGCGGTCAACGCGGCATAGCCTTTAGTCGGCAACATGGTTTGTGCTCCTTGTGAGAGGCCTAGTCCGGCCGTGACCATAACAAGATGCCGTGGGCTTGCCAACTATGAAATAAGTGAACGAGAGCGGCATCAACCAGTGTCTCGCGGTCAGTGGAGCTATTGGGGTGGGATTGCCGAATGTGCGCTGTGGGAAGAGGGGTGACTTCTCACGGGACTATGTCCCTGTACGGTTTTACGGTGTGTCGGTGTCGTCCTCTTCCTCCAACGAGTCGGGAAGCGAGCCGTCCATTGTGAGGTCGGGACCTGGTATGCGATAGCGGTCGGTTGCCCAGGCGCCGAGGTCGGTCATTTGGCATCGTTCAGAGCAGAAGGGGCGCCAGGTATTGCCTTCCCACATGGTGGGTTGGTGACAGAGGGGGCAGGTCATGTCCGGCAGTATATCATGCCGAGTCTGAGAATCGGTCAGCGGTTAACTCGGTTGGATCTGGAGCGGGGTGGTGATTTGCAGTAATCGGTGCAAGCGGCGCTGATCGATTTCCGAGAGGCCGAGAAATTCGACGCCAAACTCCCCGCCTTCACTCCAACGCACTGCGGCGGACTCGATCGTGATCGGTGAGCCTAGATCGGTGGCTCTGATGAGGATTCGCACGGCTATTCCACGCTGAACCGACGACATGCTGGTGACGGCGCATCCTCTGGCAGACAGGTCAAACATCGTGCCTTCGCGGATTTCTGTCTTGTTGGTGCTGGAGAAGAAGACCTGCATGTCAACGGGGACTCGTGGATATTCGCGGCACTCAATCATGTGGGCCTCCTTCCGGTCTGTGGTTCCTCATCACGGTTGCCAGGATGTACTCAGGCTAGTGTAGCAAGCCCCGACCTGTGGTAAAGCAAATCATGGAAATGTGATGGCAGAGGTCCGAGGGAGGGTTCTCACGAAGGGGGGAAATTGCTTGCCTGTTACCGGGATGGTTGCGCCTTTTCGATCTTGGCCCAGGCATCTTTTAGCGACACCGTGCGATTAAAGATCGGTGCCTCAGCAGTTGAGTCTAGGTCGGTACAGAAGTATCCAAGACGCTCGAATTGGTACCGAGTGCCTGGCGTTGTCTGTCGCAAACTAGGCTCAACGAGGCAGTTTGTGATTCGCTCCAATGAAGCGGGGTTAAGATAGGTCGTCCAGTCATGATCTGGCGGCACTTTTGCCAGGTCGGTCACCAACAAAGAATTATAGAGACGGACTTCGGCCTTCACGGCATGGGCTGCGGAGACCCAATGGATGGTGGCTTTGACTTTGCGCTGTTCCTGGGAGGCACCGCTCATGGTGGTAGGGTCGTAGGTGCAATGGAGTTCAGTGATCTCGCCGGTCTGCGGATCTTTCGTCACCCCGACGCATTTGATGATATAGGCGTACCGGAGCCGTACTTCGCGTCCTGGCGCGAGCCGGAAAAATTGCTTGGGCGGATCTTCACGGAAATCGTCTTGCTCAATATAGAGGACGCGTGAAAAGGGAACCTTCCTCGTCCCTGCCGCAGAATCTTCCGGATTATTGATGGCCTCCAGCTCTTCGGACTGGTCCTCGGGGTAGTTGTCGAGGATGATCTTGATCGGCCGCAAGACCGCCATGACTCTCGGCGAGCGTGTATTCAGGTCTTCGCGAACGAAGTGCTCGAGTAGCTGCATCTCGACAGTGGCCTCGCGCTTGGCGACGCCGATATGGTCACAGAATGCCCGAATCGCTTCCGGCGTATAGCCGCGGCGACGGAGGCCTTTGATCGTCGGCAATCGTGGGTCGTCCCATCCGGTCACGAGTTTTTTGCTGACCAACTCAAGCAGCTTCCGCTTACTCATGACGGTATAGGTCAGGTTCAAACGGGCAAATTCGATCTGCCGTGGTCGGCACGGCGCATCAGCCTGTTCGACCACCCAATTGTAGAGCGGCCGGTGATCTTCGAACTCCAAGGTGCAGATGGAGTGCGTGATCCCTTCAAGTGCGTCCGAGAGGGGATGTGCATAGTCGTAGGCCGGGTACAGGCACCAGGCGCTTCCGGTTCGATAATGCGTCGCATGTCTGATGCGGTAGAGGACTGGGTCGCGCAGGTTGATATTGGGCGAGGCCATGTCGATTTTGGCTCGGAGGGTATGGGTTCCGTCGGCGAACTCTCCTGCTCGCATACGTCGAAAGAGCTCAAGGTTTTCCTCGGCAGAGCGGGTGCGAGAAGGGCTGTTTTTGCCGGGTTCTGTGAGGGTGCCTCGATAACCACGCATGTCTTCGGCCGTCAACGTGTCGACGTAGGCGAGGTCTTTCTGGATCAGTCTTACGGCAAATTCGTAGAGGCGTTCGAAGTAATCTGAGGCGAAAAACATCTTCTCGTGCCAGTCGAACCCCAGCCATCGGACGTCGTCCTGAATGGCTTGGACATACTCAGGATCTTCGGTGGTCGGGTTGGTATCGTCGAATCGCAGGTGGCAAATGCCGTTCGGGGTATCCTGTGCCAAACCGAAGTTCAGACAAATAGATTTTGCATGGCCGATATGGAGATAACCGTTCGGTTCAGGTGGAAAGCGCGTGACCACTCGGTTGCCATGTTTGCCGGCAGCGAGATCGGCGGTCACAATTTCGCGAATAAAGTTCGAAGCACCAGCCTGGTCAGACATGCGAGGTCATTGACTCCTGGGAGATACGTGAATAAATCATCGCGGCTGTTCTACCATAAGAACGGCACAGGGGAGAAGGCCTCACGCGCCTGGGCAGGAAGAGAGGGGTGTGGGTGTGTCCTATGCGGTTTGGTGAGTGGGCATCTGTATCACACTGAAGTCTTTCTGCGCGATGAGATGCCCTTCCATGCGTAGGCGAAACTCATAACGCCCAGGGGCAGGGAAGACCAGGGATGGAATATTGACTCCAAAGTCTGAAATTTGAAGGCGGTCAGCGATCGCAATGTTCGGGAGGGCCGCCCGACAGACGAGTTGTTCGTTGTTGAGGTAAATCAAATCGATGTCGAAGTGATAGGTCCCTTCGGCGTCGGTGAGGCAGAAATACAGCCCCATTTGTGAATGTTGGAATGGAAAGCTCACCGCCTGCAGGTGGGTGAAGAGGCCGATGAGGCTCTTTTTCCTGGTGACGCTGTCCTCAATGACCTGATCGCAGACCAGGAAGGCTTGCACGCTCGGTTTCATGATATCCGACATGTCTTGATTGTACGGAAGTTTTTTCGCTTGTCAAAAAGGATGTATGTTTCAGCAAGCGATGAAGGTGGTGTGAGTGGTCCAGTTCTTGATCGATGGGGGCGGAAACGTGTGAGTTGAGGCTGCTGTGTTATGGGGGAAGGGACTATCCGATTGTGGCTGCGCCGCCGCGGCTTTCCGCGACATTGCCAAATAGGGTGAGGCCAGTGCCGATGCGGCAGTAGTGCGGGCTGACGGTCACTAATTCGCCGGTATGAGCATTGAAGTGGCCCACGGTAATGCGGATCTTTCTTTTCTGTATGAGGCAGGCCTCGAACACCGTGCGTTCAGTCGTCCGGTCTGTGACGGCGACCGAAGGAGGGCTGGTCTCGTCGCCGACCTTCACGGTAACGGTGAAGCGGGCTGCGCTATGCGCAGACAATGCATTCCGTCGGATGTGACCGACCCGAGTCCCCTGGTCATCATAGAAGTCCATGGTCAGGAGCAGGGTGAAGGGATCGGGCTGCAGCTCTAGCACCACCTGCTCCTTGCCTTGGAGTTTGATGACGCCGTTCGTGTTTCGAAACACGTTCGAGCCGAGGTGGAGCTCAAGGCCCTGTTCAGGCTTCTCAAGGTCGATCAGTTCAGGGGAGTCTGTGATGCCGATAGATTTAGCTTTGGCTTGGAGCGGGTTGTTCATGTTCCACCATGAGTCTGTCGAGAGGAAGAGGGGGCCGACGATCGAAGAATCCCCTTTCCCAGAGGCCCTCCGCACGTATTTTCCGCAAGGTAGGCTATGCCATCGTCTCTGTCAAGTCGCAGGTGAAGCCATGTTGAAGTAGTCTGAATACTGCTCCAAATCATGAGGACCGCAATGTTGCCGTAAATATTCGACAGTCCCTAGTGGCCTATGGACAGGCCGACACCCACCCAAATCACGCTGGCCGATGAGCTTGCCGCGCAAGGCCTGAGTCGGACGACGATTGCGGCGCATCTGGGGCGACACCGGGAGACCATCGGGCTCTGGCTCAAGGGGATTGCGACGGATGGGCTGGCCGGGTTGCTCGCCCGCCATGCCCAGGCCAAGAAGGGGCCCGACGAGCCCGGCAGGTCTCGGCGACGATCAAGCGACTGATCTGGGCGCTGCGTGTCCGTGAGCACGAGTGCTGTGGCCAGACGATCGCCTATTTTCTGGAGCGAGAGCACCAGGTTCGGCTCTCCGTGCCCAAGATCTCTGAGAGCCTGGCGGAGAAATACGTGATCCGGTCGAAGTGGCACAAGACTCAGAAACGGGGAGCCGTGCCGACGGCCTCCGGGCCTCGGGCCGTCCTTCAAATGGATACCGTGGTTTTTGGCGGCGTGTGTGCCTTCACCGGGATCGACCTCGACACCAAGGAAGCCGAGGTCATGCTGCGGCCCGCCCTAACCAGGGAGGATGGCGCCGCCTTTTTGCAGACCGCCAGGGTCCACCGCTTTACGGGCCGTGTTGCCGGGCTACAAGCTGACGGGGGGCCGGAGTTCAAGGGCCCCGTTGCCCAACCGGCCCGTGCCTATTGTGCCCGGCATCGTATTGCCCGTCCGTACAAGAAGCCTGAGCAGGCCTAGATTGAACGCTTCAATCGGACGTTGCGCAAGGAATGCTTCGGCTGGGGGACCGATCGCGTCGAGGATCTGCCACGCCTGATTCCGGCGGTGTACACGGTTCTCGACCGCTATCATTACCACCGCCCGCCCTTAGGATTGGTGCCCCTGCGACCACCGCTTACCGCTCTATCAACCCAGGAGGATCGACTGTCGAATATTTACGGAGAATAATGCGAGGAATTGAAAAGTCAAAAGCCCCTGTGCTACTGTGCCGACTCGATCTTACGTCATTGGTATCTGGTCCCATCGTCTAGCCTGGCCTAGGACGGAGCCCTCTCAAGGCTTAAACACGGGTTCAAATCCCGTTGGGACCACCAACCCACACCCCTCCTGTCGCGTAGCCGCAGGCCGGACTGCGCGCGGACACATCGATCAAGTCGGAACGATCTTTTCTTCGGTTACGTGCTTCGGAGTCGTTGAACTGATTCCTGCCCCGTGATCACCGCGCTCGACAGACCCTCTCATCCCACCTCGTGGTTCGCTGAGTAAGGAGTTATTGATTCATGCAGTGGAATGCGGGAATGGCTTCCTGGGACGCAACTTCGTTGACGCCTCTATCGCCGGTTGTGTATAAAGAATGCGCCTTTCCTCTATTCATCTCTATGGTAGGTAGACTCTTCTATGGGTGCACGCGAATTCCGTGATGGGGCGCAAGATGGACTCGAAGCGCTTGAGCCTCTCGACCCCGAACAGATCGGGTCGTTCGACGGCCTTCTGACCGCCATGCGAAAGACCGCCTTCGGGGGCCGCCGCTTGGGCGAAGCCTACGAAGTGCTCTGGGCGATGATCGAGGATCCCGACTGCTTCGTCGTGTTGACGCTGTCGGGGGCGATGACCATCGCCAAAATGGGCAAGATCATCAGCGCGATGATCGATCATGGGATGGTGCAATGTGTTGTTTCGACCGGCGCGTTGATCGCCCATGGGTTGAGTGAATCGGTCGGTAAAACGCATTATCGGCACCATCCGTCGATGTCAGACGAAGAACTATTCAAGAAGGGCTACAATCGGGTCTACGACACATTGGAGATGGAGTCCAACCTGAATTATGTGGAGCAGGTCGTCTCCCAGACGATGAAGCGGGTGAAGCCTGACCAGAATATTTCTTCCGAGATTCTTACGCGTGAATTGGGTCAAACCCTTGCGGAAGATTATGAGGGTGCGGGCATTCTCAAAAGCGCCTATGTGAAAAAAGTCCCCGTCTTCATTCCTGCCTTTACCGACTCCGAGATGGGACTGGATGTCGGAACGTGGGCCATGGGCCGTGAGCTTGAGCGGGCTCGCGCGAAGCTGCAAGGGAGCAGCGATCTTGACGTGCTGCGGGCGATTCATGTCGCCTATCCCTTCTTCAATCCCTATCTCGATCTAAACAGCTATGCGAGCCATATTGTGTCGGCGAAGAAACTGGGGATCTTTACGATTGGCGGTGGCGTGCCGCGTAATTGGGCGCAACAGGTCGGTCCCTACATCGAGATCAGCAATTCGCGACTTGGCCTCAATGTTCAGCCGCCTCGCTTCCAGTACGGTGTGCGTATCTGTCCGGAGCCGGACTATTGGGGCGGGTTGAGTGGCTGTACCTACCAGGAAGGTATTTCCTGGGGCAAGTTTGTGCCGCCGGAAGAAGGCGGGCGCTTTGCCGAAGTCTTGAGCGATGCCACGGTCGTTTGGCCACTCCTCATGGTGGCATTGTTAGAGCGTGCCAAAGCGAAACGCGCGCTGCGCACATGACGAAGGCCTATCTCTTTCGCACAGTCGCGGCTCTGTCGCTGTTGGTACTCTTGTCCTCGACTCAAGTCGGTGCCGGATCTGCCACGGAGGATGGGCGAGCCAGAGGGCGCGCTGACGCACCGATCACTTTGATCGAGTACTCCGACTTTACCTGTGGCTGGTGCGTGAAGTTCTTTCAGGCGACGTGGCCTCGGTTGCAAGCCAAGTATATCGATACGGGCAAAGTGCGTTTCCTGTATCGAGATTATCCACGAGCGGATCAGGGGGTCGGTGTCGAGGCGGCAGTGGCGTCACGTTGCGCCGGAGCCCAGGGAAAATATTGGCCGATGCATGACCGGCTCTTTAGCCAGGGAGGCCGGTTGGACTCGGGGTTGTTTAAAGGCTACGCGAAGACGATTGGCTTGGAGCAGACGGCGTTTGCGAAGTGTTTCGACGAGCGGCAATATCTTGAATCCATTTTTCAGGATCGTCAAGAAGCGAACCGGTGGGGATTTCACGGTACTCCCGGTTTTATTCTGATTCGGACGGTCAGTGGACCGACCGAGAAAGAGCCGGCTATCGCGATCCCAGGCGCAGTTCCGTTCGAGGATTTTGCCGAAGAGATTGAGCGCATGTTGGCCACTGCTCCACGTTCCTAGGGCGCTCCCACGGAGCCTCATGGGATGACGGCGGTGACACAGAACAATCAGTCCATCACTCACGAAGGATTACCAGATGTCTGTTACACAATCGTATTGGTCTGTTCCGCAGCGCGCAGGGGAGCCAGCCTACTGGGTCTGTATGTCCTGCTTGTCAGAAGCCTTTTATCTCAAAGTGCCGATGCCGGATTGCCCGACTTGTCACGGGGTCTCAACCTATGAGGCCTTCACGCTTGAAGCCATTCGCGATTGGGGCACAGAGGAGCTGATTGCCAAGGCCGGTATCGCCCAACAGGCGGCCAGCCTTGAGCCTGTCCCCACAGTATCGGGTCAGTCCGCCGACTAAGTCTTCACCACCCTCGGAGCATTTCCCGTGCAGGGACCACGTCCATTTTTGATTGGAGGCCTGTGGCGGCAGGGGGAGACTGTCGCTCCCGTGAATAATCCCTATACAGGGCAGCGGCTCGCCGAGATCTCGACTGCGAGTTCCGTCGATGCCGAGGCCGCGATCCAATCGACGGTCGATGCCGCTGTCGAGATGGCAGCCCTCCCGTCCCATGCCCGTTATCAGGCGCTACAAAAAATCGCAGGCGGGCTCTATGCCCGACGTGAGGAATTTGCCAGGCTGATGACGGCTGAAGCTGGCAAGCCGATCGCCGATGCGACGCGTGAGGTGAGCCGGGCCGTCCAGACATTTACCATTGCAGCTGAAGAGGCGAGGCGCATTCCGGGCGAGGTGATCCCCCTCGACTGGACGCCGGGGACGGACTCCCATCTCGGCATTCTTCGCCGGGTTCCGATCGGTCCGGTGCTCGGAATCACACCCTTTAACTTTCCGCTGAATCTTGTCGCCCACAAGGTCGCGCCAGCGCTGGCTGCAGGCAATTCCATTCTCATCAAGCCGGCGCCACAGACACCCCTCACCGCATTATTGCTGGGCGAAGTCGTGCTCGAATCCGGGCTTCCTCCTGGCGCACTCAACGTCTTGCCCTGCGACAACCGAGTGGCAGAACAGCTCGTCGTCGATCCTCGGTTCAAGCTCCTGAGTTTTACCGGGAGTGCCGCCGTGGGATGGATGTTGAAGGCCAAGTGCGGGAAGAAGAAGGTGGTGTTGGAGCTCGGCGGAAACGCGGGCGTGATCGTGGAGCCCGATGCTGAGCTGGAGGTTGCCGCACAGCGTTGCGCAGCCGGTGGGTTCGGCTATGCCGGTCAGACCTGTATTTCCGTGCAGCGCATCTTTGTCCATCATTCGATTGCGGACCTGTTCACGACGAAATTGCTGTTACAGGTTGCGCGTTTAAAAGCCGGCGATCCGAGCGACCAGGCGACGGTGGTTGGCCCACTCATTGATTCGGCTGCGGCCCATCGTGTCGAGGCTTGGGTAGAGGAAGCCGTATCGCAGGGGGCGCGAGTGCTGCTGGGCGGAAAACGGATGGGCTCGGTGGTGGAGGCGACGGTGCTCTCCCACGTGACGCCAACGATGAAAGTATCGTGTCAGGAAGTATTTGGACCGGTGGTGACCGTGACCCCCTATCGTCACTTGGACGAAGCGATCACGGCGCTCAACCAGTCCGACTACGGGCTTCAAGCCGGGGTCTTTACGCAGAATGTGAATGCGATTTTTCATGCATTTCGGCATCTTGAAGTCGGGGCGGTGCTGGCCAACGAGATTCCGACGTTCCGGGCCGATCACATGCCCTACGGGGGCGTCAAGGACTCGGGAATCGGCCGCGAAGGGGTCCATGCCGCGATCGAGGATATGACCGAGCCCCGTATGCTGGTGCTAAATCTCAGGCCGCCCGCTGGGGCCTAAGGGAAAAAAACGTCGCGGGATATTGCGAAGCGGCGCTAATCTTGGTACAACAGCGACCCTGTGCTTATTATGAGGCGTACTGTGGGCGCGCATGTCGTGACCATGCGTCCGTCACCTAGTTGCTTGGATAACGTAAGGAGAAGAGACGATGGTACCTACGCAGATGTTTCTGACGCGAGGCGTTGGAGTCCATAAAGAAAAGCTGGCCTCCTTCGAGCAAGCCTTGCGTAGCGCTGGCGTTGCCTATTGTAACCTCGTCACGGTGTCGTCGATTCTCCCGCCGAATTGCAAAATTATCCCGCGTGCGCGCGGCGAGAAATTACTGAACCCCGGTGAAATCACGTTCTGTGTGATGGCGCGATCGGAAACGAATGAGCGGAATCGCCTGGTCTCCGCCTCGATTGGCTTGGCGATCCCGACGGATCGCCGGACCTATGGCTATCTGTCCGAGCACCATGCACATGGCGAAACCGATGAAGAGACGGGTGAATATACGGAAGACTTGGCGGCACAGATGTTGGCCACGACGCTCGGCGTTGAGTTCGATCCGAACATTGCCTGGAAAGAACGGGAACAAGTCTTCAAGATGGCCGGCAAGATTGTTCGGACGCTCAACATTACCCAGTCTGCTATTGGGAAACCCAATCGCTGGACGACCGTGATTGCGTTGGCCGTGTTCATTCCAGAAGAAAATATTCCAAAACGGCGTCGGTAGCCCTGTCGAATGAGTGAACGCCCATGACGCTTCCTGCCGGATGGGAAGGTATCGACCAGAACTTCCTCGGGCTCGAAGAGCCTTGGTGCCATCCTGATCAGGCGGGCGTCTATATCCTCCCTGCGCCCTACGAACATACCTCCAGCTACGTGTTGGGATCCGATCGAGGGCCATCCTCGATCATCGAGGCGTCTCAACAGGTCGAGTTATACGACGAAACACTGCGTTGTGAGCCCTATCGCGAATGGGGCGGGGTCGCCACCATCCGCTCGCTCGACCTTGACGGAAAAGTCGATCGGCAAGCGGTGGATGCCATCGATGCCTTCGTCACACCTCATGTCGGGACCGGTCGGTTTGTTGTGACCTTAACCGGGGAACATACCGGTGCGCTGGGGGCGATCAGAGCCCATGCACGCCGCTATCCTGACTTGTGCGTGGTGCAAATCGATGCCCACGGCGACTTGCGGAAAGCCTACCAGGGAAACCCCTACAGCCATGCCAGCGTCATGGCTCGCGTGGTCGATGACGGATTACCGTTGGTTCAAGTCGGGATTCGGTCAATTTCTCCAGAAGAAATTGAGCGTATTCAGAGCACCGATCGGATTTCTACGTTCTTTGCCGCCGATATTCTTGACCCGTCAGGACCCTACGAGGGCAAGGCCTCTCGCTGGGTTCCTGAGGTGGTAAAGGCCTGTCGCGGGCCGGTCTATCTGACCTTCGATTGTGACGGGCTTGATGCCTCGCTGGTTCCCGCCCTCGGCACTCCTGAGCCCGGTGGATTGGGGTGGTACGATACGCTGAATCTCATCACAGCGTTGGCCAACGGCCCTGGCATCCTCGGGATGGATATCAGCGAGATTGCTCCAATCGAAGGGTTCGTCGCTCCGCAGTTTTGTATCGCCCGCTTGATCTACCGCATGTTGGGGCGAATTAAAGCGGGCCGTCGCGTTCACTAAAACGGCATGCCTACCCTGTGACCGCCCAGCTTCGCATCAATAAGTTTTTCACACACCATGGCATTTGCTCTCGGCGTGAGGCCGATCGCTTGATTGAGTCCGGTCGCGTGACCATCAATCAACGGGTGGCTTCATTGGGAGATAAGGTTACTCCTGAAGACGTCATCGCACGAGACGGACAGGTGATTCCCTGGGGAACGGCCTCGGTCTATATCAAGTATCACAAGCCTGTCGGCGTGACAACAACCAGCGAGTCGCATGTGGCTCGTAACATCATTGCGGAGATCGGCCACCCGGAGCGAATTTTTCCAATCGGCCGACTCGATAAGGACTCGTCCGGTCTCATCCTGCTCACGAACGACGGAGATATCGTGAACGAGATTCTCCGAACCGAGCATGGGCATGAGCGGGAATATGAGGTATCAGTCGATCGCCCGTTTGACCAGACATTCGTTGACCGTATGGCTCAGGGAGTCGACATTCTCGACCGTCCGACCAAACTCTGCCGGATTGACCGACTCGGTCCCGCACGGTTCCGCATCATTCTCACAGAAGGACGTAATCGACAGATCCGGCGCATGTGCCAAGTCTTGGGGTATCGGGTGCTCATGTTGCACCGTGTCAGGATCATGCATCTGACGCTTGGTGGATTAGCCTCCGGAGCCTGGAAGCCGCTCACCGACGAGGAGCGTGCACAGCTTTTTCAGGCTGTGGGGCGAGGGAGTAGTCACGGCATAAGCGGGTAGGTTGACCCAGAACGAACTATTCCTGGCGTAGTATCGCCGCTGGGGTGTCACTGGCCAATGGGCGTGGGATGGGGCGGTGGCCAGAATCGATCTCGCGTTCGTCCGGACCATCATTGTGCTGGGAGGTTCCTCCACGCTGTCTGGTGAAGAACAGATTCAAAAAGGCGATAAAAAAACTTCCACCTACGAGCAGCAGGCTTGTGCGCTGGATCGCCTTGGTGCCTTCATCCCGCATGTCTTTTGCCACATCCGCCACCGTGTCCAACAGCCGGTCCAGCGCGAGGCTAACCTGAATCATTTTCGGGCCTGCGTTGTCGGAGGCATGTTCTTCCGCCTTTCGCCTGATGGTTTCCCTTTCCGTTAGAGAGACGGCGGTCCATTCCTGCGTCAAGAGTTGTACGGTTGTGCTGGCTACGGAAAAATATTGATCGAGACTGCGCCGGACCGCCTCGATATCTTCAGGCTCACTGCGCCCGCTCCGTGAGACGCGCAGCCCCGCGGCTGCATACCGGTCCACGGCATGCTGAATTCTCGCGCGCTGTGCGGGCAAGGATTCGGTGATTCGCTCGAAGTCCTTCTGGCTGTCCGCTTCGAGGGCACGGATGATGGTGTTTCTGTACCGCATGATGTCTGCGGAAATATGGGCAAGATCGGTGGCCCCGAGCGTGTATTCGGTATACATAATGCGTAAATCCTGGTCGACGCTGCTTAAGGCTTGTCCGCTGAGCCACCCAAGGCCGGCAACCAGGAGGCTGATCAATAGTTGTGAGGCGCTCGGCTGAAATGATCGAATAAAGGTTGTCAGTCTCACTTGTTCCCCTAACTTAATCGAGAATGATTCGTCGATCGACGTGCGGCGTGAGATTCGGATCGTTCGATATAAAGATCACCGACCAGGGTTCGTCTTTTGAGCAGAGCCGTCGTAAGACGGTCTCGCGCATGGCCGGCTGCATATTGTGGATGATACCGTCAAAGATCAGAATTTGCGGACGGGCGAGGATTGCGCGTGCGAGCAAGATCCGCAGGATATGCGTTGGAGCAAGAATTTTTCCCGGGGCCCGGATGTGGGTCTTGATTCCCTGCGGGAATGCGTCGACGTCTTCTTCCAGTTCGGTGAAGCGCAATGCCCACCGGATATCGCTATAAGGAACATAGGATCGTCCCAACACGATGTTATCTTCGATCGTGCCCTCGAACAGAGTGAGCTGGGAGTCGATCATGAACCCTCGACAGCGATTGATCGCCTGAAGATCGAGGTGGCGAAGGTCTACGCCGTTGTAGCGAAGGACGCCGCCAGTCGGAGTTTCCAGGCCTGCCAAGACACGTGCGAGCGCCGTTTTGGCTGCCGCCGTACTGGCGTAGACGCCGATTTTTTCTCCGGGTGTGACTTCAAGATTGAACTGTTCGAAGATCGTCGGCAGGCCTGGGTGGATGACCGCGAGGTCTTTGCAGGTCACGCGAATACCGTGAATTGTGGGATCCGGCAGCGGGACGGACAGGGTGGCGGAGGCTTGGTCTTTCGGAAGCGAGAAGAGAAAATCGAGTTCGTTCAAACCGGTGAGGAAGTAATAAATGTGTCCCATGCGTTTGACGACGGCATCGAAACTCAGGAGGAGTCCGCTGACAACAACCTCGGCGGCGACCAGTTGCCCGAGCGTCAATTGACCGATGGACAACAGCCATCCGGCAGTGGCAAGGAGCCCGCTATGGGCGACGGCTTGCCAGCCGACCGATCCCAGGTATTGACGAATCAGGATGCCGAATCGAGTTTGTCTGGTTTCGACGTAGGACTGGACTAACTCATCGGTCCTCCGCATCAGTATGGCTTGGCTATCCGTGGCTTTGAAGTGCAGCAGATTAAACGAGATCTCCTGCAGCCAATGCAGGGTGTCATATTTTGCATGGGACATGGCGATAGTGGCCTTCAGCCCTCCATGCGACATGAGAAAAAAGACGACGGTAAACCCTGCCATGAGCAATGCGTTGTACAACAAGAAGTAGGGATGATAAAAAACCAGGATGGTCATGCCGACCGCCCCGCCCACGATGACGTTGATCAGGTCAACGAGGAGGACGGAGAGCGCCCGTTGCACAAAGACGGTCTCCATGAAGTAATTGGCATAGCGGGGTTTAAACCCTAAAAATTGCAACTGGGGCAACTGCTGGGCCATCCCGAGGGCGACCCGAGCGAAGATCCGGCGCTCCAGCACCTCGACGGAGTAGAACTGCAAAGCTCGGAATGCTCCGACGAACATGAGCCCGGCCACCATCACCCCTGCGAGAGTTACAATGGTGATGGGCTGAATGGCGAAGGCAAACGTGTTGACGAGCTCTTGGACTGTGAGAGGGACAATGAGGGAGAAGAGTCCGATGGCGAGTGAATACGAGACGATCAGGGCAAGGATCTTCCGCTCCAAGCGGAAGAGGACGCCCAGGCATGCAAGCATCGATTGAAACAGATTCTGTTGGAGACCGACCTGACTTTGCACGAAATCCGCCTTCTTCCTCGGCGAGGTCCTGCCTCTCGTTGCACTGCGTTAGAGGGGCAGGGTGAGCCGATGTATGGGAACAGGCGCGTTATGCTCTCACGCTATCAAAGCAGTGAAAGAAAAGCCACTTCTTCTCAATCAATCTCTTGCCCGATAGGTAACGGGAGTTACGAACGGCGTCGTTCTGGCCCAGGCTCCGATGGCCCATTGGTACAAGGCTCGCGCCTTTTGATAGTCCGCCTTGGCTCGGATGACCTGGCTCTCCGAATCGACTGAATTCCGTTCCCGTAAGTTGACGAAGAGGATACTAGTTGCTCCAAGGCTAAACCGGAAACGTTCCCCTTCTTCAAGGGTTTTAGCCAGTCGGAGCGATTCGGCTGCCGCCGCGACGCGTTCCTTGGCACGTTCGAGGGCGGAGAGGGCATTGTCGACATCGATGAGCA
Organism: Nitrospirota bacterium; assembly: GCA_030645475.1. Classification (NCBI taxonomy): domain Bacteria; kingdom Pseudomonadati; phylum Nitrospirota; species Nitrospirota bacterium. The sequence continues at coordinate 25,217 of JAUSMA010000067.1, read as the reverse complement.
CTTGTTGCTCGCGGAATTGCTGCATGAAGACAAATCGATCTGCCTTGCCTTGCGCTTCCAGGACTTCGCCGCGGCTCTTTCGCTGGAGGATCGGAATCTTGAGTTCCAGCCCAAAGCGGTAGCCGAGCCCCAGCACGAACTTCTCCGGCGTGCGAGATGGCGCTGCTTCAGCATCCAGGCTGGGAAGGAGGTTATTTTTGGCCAGCTCTAGATCGATATTGTTGAGTTTGGCTTCGATGCCGACTTCTTTGACCTCCGGCCGATCGACTTTGGCTTGGAGTTTATGGGCTTGGATGATGTCAGGCGCCGGCACCAGCATGGCCGACGGGAAGTCTGGGGCTCGCTCCAGATGCGGCGAGACGGGCGCGTTATTCTCCCAGAGGAACATGGACAGTTTCAGCTGTTCTTGCTCTACCAGCCGTTGCACGGCGATGGCCACCTCGCGGCGGCGCTGCACCTCCTGATTGGCCTCGACCACGTCGAGCGGCGCGACAGCTCCTGCCTTGGCGCGGCCTTCAACCTGTCGATACCGGTCTTCGGCCACTCCTACGGCTCGGCGCTGCACCTCTGCAAGCTTCACCGCGGTGACCCAATCCCAAAACTGTGTGGCTGCCGCCAGGAACAGGTCCTGTCTTGTTTGAGAGATCTGCACTTCCGCCTTTGGATTGGCCAATTCGGATCGCTGGAGTTCAGCATTTTCTGGATTCATCATGAGGCCTCGGAGCAGCGGGAAGAAGCCTCCGAGGAGGACTTGATTGTTACCCCCGCCGAATGAAAGATCGGGAATGGTTGCATCGCCGATGGCATGCCGTACCCCTGCGCTGTAGCGAAATCCCCAGGGGTGGCGCGCTTCGACGAGTGTGTCGTTGAATCCCGCTGTTTGGGTGCCTTTGCCGGGGTCTGAACTCTTGATGAATCGTTCGATCTCAGTATCGTTGATGAGGGTTGGCTCAAAAGCGCCTAATGCTTTGAGCATTTTCCCTCGTGCCATGGTTTTCTCTGTACCGGCCCCCCTGAGGAGTGGGTGCGAGCGATCGATCCAGGCGTGAATCTCTTCCACACTCAAGGGAATTGGCGGGAGCGATTTTGATTTCATCGGCTCTTCCGCAGAGGAGAGGGAGGGGCAGAGCCCGATCGAACCCAGGAGCAGCAGGACTGGGAGAGCGTGACGGGAATTCATGAGACAGACTCCTTTCGTCAGATAGGCGAGCGACCGCGGCGAGGGTTAGACCAGGCGCGGAAAGGTGATGTCGTTTGTGGTGCGGGCATATTGAGACGAGGTAACACGTACTGCGCTGCGCTTATTTCGCACCTCGCCCTGCTTTTGGCAAGAGAGTGTCGATGAGGCTTGGTGGGCGCTCTTGGTAATCTGGGGGAAAGAGGTTGAAGCGCCGCCAGAGCTCGTACCACAGGGGGACTCGGTTCAAGATGACCCATCCCATGGCTTTGGTTCCCTGGCGGACATGTTCTTGTGGCGGCCAGGTTCGATCGTCGGGATCCGGGACCACCCAGAAACGAAAGTTCCCCTTGCCGTCGTCGACTTGGTCGATGACCTTGATGACGCCACCATAGGTGCCGGCCATGATCTCCGGCCAAGCCGGGAGGGGAATAGCCGGAATCCCATAAAACAAGACACGCACCTTCCGGCCTACGTTGAGCAGCGGGGCGTCCATTCCGTCAGCCAGCATCTCGATGGCCTTGTCGGCACTCGCTGGAGAAATTTTCACGAGTTTTTCCCCGGGGCGGACGGTTTCACCGGCACCGGCTTGAGCCATCTTCACCACGGTGCCATCGATCGGGGAGAGGATGTGGCCGGCGAGCCGGCGTTGTTCCGCGTTGGACATGCGCAGTGAGACATCGGCCAGTTGATCGGTGGCTTTTGCCGCTTCGCCGATAGAGGCCTCACGGGCCGCTTCTGCGTCGAGCAATCGTTGCAGGACTTCGGCGCTGACCTGGTCGCGGCCGAAGCCGAGAGCCTTCATGGCCTGTTCTGCTCCCTTAAGGTTGGCCTGTGCTCCGGTCAGATCGGCTTTGGTGGCAAGCGCTGACTGAATGGTCAACTCGAGTTCGCGTTGCGACACGAGGCCCTGCTCGGCTAACTGTTTGTGCCGGTCCACGTTCAACTCGGCTGTCGCGACCGCAATTTTTGCTGCTTCGACTTTCTGGTAGGCTTCCCGGACCTTATTCTCAGATTCGATTACGCGTGCCTGGGCGGACGGGACCGCGGACTTCACGAGGTTCTGCATCTCCTTGATCCGTTTATCCAATTGCTCGGCGCGGGCGAGCGCCGCCTTGCGACTTTGATCCAGCGCCTTGCGTCGTTGGTCTAGGAAAGATAGGAGGTCCGGAGACATGAAATTGGGGTCGTAGTCATCTAACTCAAGAATAAGATCGCCTTGCTTGACGCGCACCCCTTCAAAGATGTGCCACTTCTTGATCCGTCCGGTGATCTGCGCTTCGATATCCTGCGGACGTTCGGAGGGCGTATAGGCGGAGAGTTGTCCGCTGACGGTAATCGTCTGTGTCCAAGGAACGAAGGCGATGATCAAGAGAAACAGGAGTACGAGTTTGATGGCGAGGCGCGAAGAAAATCGAAGACGTTCGGGGATTTGGACCGCTTCCCAGGACTGAAGCTTTCTGGAGGTCGCAAGTTCGTCGATAGCGATCTCATCCAGGCCGGTGTCCCGTCTGACAAGGGAGCGAACTTTGCTTCGCAAATCCTGTGTGAAGCGTGCCACCGACTTCTCCTCGACAGAGGCAGAGAAACGACTACTACGGCTCCATCATAGTGGAAAGCCGATCATCCGGTCAATTTCTCTGCGGGAATCGGCTTTTGCTGGTAGGGCCTGCTTGACCATCCTTCAGAGAGTCGATAAGGTGGGGGCTCCGTTGAGAGCCATAAGCCAGAGACCCACGAGAGAAAGGCCCGCGCGAATATGCCTCGTCTCAGTAGAGGACCCCTACGACTATCGCAACGAAAAAAGGTAGATCGCTCGCATCCCTTGGTCGGGGTGTTGGGTGGAAGTAAATCCGATTTCCCGATCTTAGAGAAGGCCGTGGCGATGCTGACGGATCTGGGGATTCCAAGCGAACTCCTGGTCGTCTCGGCGCATCGGACTCCGGATCGCTTGTTCACCTATGCTGAACAGGCTCCCGGCCGGGGGATCGAAGTGATTATTGCCGGGGCTGGCGGGGCGGCCCATCTTCCCGGGATGCTGGCTGCGAAGACGCATCTGCCGGTCATTGGCGTTCCGATCCCGACGGAGAATCTTCGCGGACTGGACTCCCTCCTCTCCATCGTCCAAATGCCACGAGGGGTCCCCGTCGCCACCGTGGCGATCGGCGGGGCGGAAAATGCCGGCTTGCTGGCGGCGCAAATCTTGGCAGGCCGGTATCCAGCGATTGCCGACCGTGTGAAACTATTCCGTCAAACACAGACGGACAGCGTGCTCCACTCTCCTGAGGCGAAGGGCTTGGTGGCCAAAACGAAAGGCCCAGGCCGCCCGAGTCGTCGAGCGTGAAGGCAGAGGTCATCGAACCAGGGTCTGTTCTCGGTGTTCTGGGTGGCGGACAATTGGGCGCCATGTTCACCCTGGCAGCACGCCGTCTTGGCTATCAGGTCGCCGTTTGGGATCCCGATCCAGAGGCGCCTGCCCATCGTTTAGCCACATACAACTTTTCAGTTCCCTTTAACGATCAGCCCAGTCTTGTGCGGTTTGTCGACCTGGTCAGCGCCGTGACCTATGAATGGGAAAATATCCCTGCGGAGCTCTGTCGTGCGTTGGAGCAGCAGAAACCGGTTCGTCCGTCGAGTGCCGTCCTGAACGTGATTCAGGATCGCCTCGAACAAAAGGGGTTCTTGGCCTCCAACGGATTTCCCGTTCCTTCGTTTGTCACCTTGACAGCACCCGATCAATTGGCGGCAACCGTCCGACAGGTTGGCTATCCCGCATTTTGTAAGACGGCGACGGCCGGTTATGACGGCAAAGGCCAGTGGCGCATTGGCCAGGAGTCCGATGTCCAGGAGGTGGAACGGGCATTATTGGAATCCGGCCGCCCAGGCATACGATGGATCGTGGAGGCCTATGTGCCGTTTGAACGTGAACTTTCGATCCTGGTGGTCCGCGGATCTGATGGACAGAGCTGCACCTATCCGTTGGCTGAGAATGAACATGAAGAGGGGATTCTTCGGACCACCATAGTGCCGGCGTTGGCATCTCCCATTGTGGCCGAACGAGCGGCCGCTCTTGCACGTCAGGTCGTGGATCGTCTGGAAGGGGTTGGGGTCTTCTGCCTCGAATTATTTCAGCTGTCTAGCGGAGAACTGCTCATCAACGAAATCGCGCCTCGGCCCCATAATTCTGGCCATTACACGCTTGATGCCTGCAGTGTGTCTCAGTTTGAGCAACAGGTTCGTACGGCTAGTGGAATGCCGCTTGGTGAAGTGCGTCTGTTGAGCCCAGCCGTCATGGTGAATCTCATCGGGAATGATGTCGCGGCTATTACACATGGCTCAGGTTGTCGAGCCCTGCTGGACATCCCTGGCGCAGTGCTCCACCTCTATGGTAAACGCGAGATTCGTTCCCGTCGCAAGATGGGACATGTCACATTTCTCGGCGAGACACTCGGTCTTGCTCTCGATCGTGCGAAACCGTTTCGTGACGGCCTGGCGAACGGTTCCCTCCCTTTAGCATAAACACTTTCATGTTTGTGTCTGGTTCCTATCCGGCATCAACCGACAGGATGCTGCCGCGGGAGCGACAACTTTATCGGCCTAGGTAATCAGGCAAAGCCAATCTGTGAGCCACTTTCTGGCCATCACGTACCGTTCTATTTTGTGAACTGCTGTAGGGAGATGGATAAAACGGTTCACCTTCTCAGTGCGTAGTTACTGGGAATGGCGGGGTTCTCCTCTGTTGGGGTATCGGTACAGGACTTGCTCCACTCTGAGCCGGTTGCAAGAAAACGATGTTGGCACGAGAGGCCACGACCGACCGACTCGCTCAGCATCCTGCGAGTCTTTGGTAGCCCAACAGGAGATCATGCAGATGAGCAGTCGCACTCTCCCTTCTGAGAATCGTGCTGAGCCGCTGTTGGACGACTCGCGGTACGACAGTGCGATTTCACGTCCACGATACGTCGTGCTTCAGTCGCTGGTTGGGGTCATGTTGGCCTACCAGCTATTATCAGGGGGGGGACTTCTCGCAAGCCAAGTGACAAGTGAAGTGATGGTCGGCGGGTTGGCGGCGATGGTTCTTTGTCTGTTATTGGTGCCGATCTCAATTCTGCAGGCTTCATGGTTCAGCGGAGCTCTGATCGGGATCGATACGGTATTCGTCACTGCAACAATCTACCTGTCCGGTAATGCTCGCTCGGATCTCTATCTGTCGTATTTTCTGCTCATGCTCATTGCCGCTTCGGTGCGGAGGCTCTCCCACGTCATCGCCTTTTCCCTGCTGCTTTGTGCCGGATATGGATTCACCCTCTATCAAGGGGTCGTCCAAACTGGTTCATTGACGGTCGGGCATCTGTTGGGGGTGCCGGTGTTATTGGTGATGGCAACATTCTACGGACTGGCGTTGCAAACGATTGGGGCCGAACGGCAACAGAAGTCATTCTTGATGGAGAGTATCGAGACCTTGAAAGAAACTGAGCAGGCCTTGCAAGCCTCGCGTGACCAGTTGGAGGTTCGTATCAAGGCGCTCAAGGGGGATCTCTCACGAGCGAATGAGCAAGTTCGGCAGGAGCAGCAAGAACGGCAAGGCCTGGAGAAGCAATTACTTGAAGCGCAGAAGATGGAGGCGATTGGTCGAGTTGCCGGAGGGATTGCCGACGAACTCAGTCATCTGGTTTCCGTGATCGGGCGGCAGACGGGCGTTGTCCTATCCTCCCTCAAAGCGGGCGACCCGCTGTATCGGCCGGTCGATGACATCTTTCGAAGCGGAGGTCAGGCCGCGGCCTTGACGGCTCAATTGTCCGGACTGGGCCTCCATGACGGCCACTTTCGGCAGGTGCTGTCGGTCAAGGCCGTGCTGGAGGAGATTCGTGGAGTGATCAGAGGGTTGCTGCCTGCGTCGATTGAGCTGGACCTCCTTATCGACAATGCATCGATGGATGTCGAGGTTGACCGTGAAGGTCTCGAACAGGTCCTGCTGCATCTTGCGGTCAATGCACGAGAGGCCATGCCACAGGGTGGTCGGCTTCGGATTGAGGCGAAGCCCGTGTCCAGTGGGCATGAGAGTGTATCGGTGAGTGGCAAGGGGGGGCACCAGTCCAAGGTGCTGATTCAAGTGAGCGATACGGGAAGCGGGATGAGTCTCGAGACCCAGTCGCACATGTTTGAGCCCTTCTTCTCCACAAAAGAAATGAATGTGGGACTTGGACTTACCGCAGTCTATGGCATCGTGAAACAAAGTGCAGGTCAGGTCGATGTGGTGAGTCAGCCTGGCCAAGGCACCGTGGTGCGGGTGGTGCTTCCCTGTGCACCACAGGGTCGGCCGCTCGCGCCATCACTCCAGACACAGGTTTCAGCCAAAGGTCAGGAGACGGTTCTCTTGGTGGATGCGAATGAAATTGACCGCAAGCTCGCACTCTCCACGCTGCTACGGCATCGCTATCAAGTTTTGGAGGCGAGCTCGTCCGTTGAAGCGTTGTTGCTCACGCAGCAACATCCTGGAGCCGTCCATGTGACCGTGAGCGATCTCATGATGCCGGAGATTGGCGGGCGTGACTTAGCCACACGGTTGCTGGCGCAACATCCGATGATGAAACCGCTCTTTGTCTCTGGTTATGACGACGAGGCGATGGTGTCTCATCGCCTCAACCCGAAATATCTCTTGCGGCGCCCCTATCGACAAACTGGGTTGGTGGAAAAAGTGCGTGAACTGCTAGATGCATGAGTCCCGGCTGCTTGTGCGGGTGTATGTGGCTAGTTTGGTTCAATCAACCACATGAGACAACCCCCAATAGACTAGAGAAACTAGCCTCCTGCTAGTTTTCCCGCCGGCCTCTGTCTCTTGCGCCAAAGAAGGGCACGTTCGGGCGCTTGAACAGACCGATCAGCGCCATTCCAGCGAGAAACCCGCCGATATGGGCAAAGAAGGCCACTCCTCCGCCCTTACTGCCGAAGCTCATCCCCCCGCTGAAGAGTTGCATCACGAACCACATGCCGAGGACGAAGCCGGCCGCCACCTTCGTGAGGCCCAGGCCCGGTATCAACACCAACACGCGGGCTCGTGGAAATAGCAGCACGTAGGCGCCTAAGACACCGGAAATGGCGCCGCTGGCTCCGACCATGGGAACAGTCGAAGACGGATCGGTTACGGCGTGACTCAAGGCGGCGAGGGTCCCGCATGAGAGGTAGAACAGAGCGTATTTCGTATGGCCCATGACGTCTTCGATGTTATTCCCGAAGACCCAGAGGTACAGCATATTGCCGATGAGGTGCATCCAGCCACCGTGGAGAAACATGCTCGTGATCAACGTGGCATAGGCGGGAATGGCCACATCCATTTCTGGGAGGCCTGCCTGTCCGAATACAAGAGCCGGAATCGCCCCGTACTGGAAGACGAAGGTATTGTCAGGGCCGGCAGGAAGGCTGATCTGGTAGAGAAAGACGAGGACGCAGGCCGCGATAGTAATGACCGTGACCACCGGCGTCAGCTCGGTTGGGTTATCGTCGTGCAGCGGGATCACGGTGCCCTTATTGCGAGGGAGGGCGGCGACGGTCGATGACCGATCGAGGCAGTGCCGGGTTATCCGGCAAGGTGCCATCGGGGCCCAGCAGGACTGAAAATCCGGCCGCATGAGTATGGCCGCCACCGCCGAAGGAAGCGGCAATGGCTCCCACATCAGTCCCGTCCTCTCTCGAGCGCATGCTGTAATAGCGGCGTCCGTCGCGATCGTGCCACATGACGCAGAACGGATGTTCTGCAGACAGGCGTTCACCGATCTGACTGGTCAAGACTGCGCTTTGGACCGACGGTATGATGGCTCCGTGAAAGTCGATCAACATCGCTTGTGCCGCGAGTTTGCTCACGAGTTCATTTTCATAACGGAGGATGGCTCGACCCTCCTGCTCCAACTCCTTCTGCTGGAAGTTGCTCCAGAGCTGATAGTCGAATGGATAGGAGGCAAGAGCCGCACTGATTTCCCGGCTGGAGGGGAGCGCCCAGGTCCAGAGGTCTTTGTCTTGAATATACTGGAGGAGCCAGGGCACCGGCTGATCGTGCGCCCATTCCCAGGCCAGGACCGCACCGGATCTTTTCATGTCGAAGTACGCATAGGGCAAACCGACAAGGGCCTTTTCTGCGGTGGTGTGGTGATCCAGTATGAGGAGGGCCTGCGCGTCCTTGGCGATAGCTTCCAGCGTTTCACGGGCATAGCTAAAATCCACGATGACGACTCGTTGGCCCTGGAGCCCTGGAGGAGGAGGATTGCCGTGTTTGACGGGAATGAACCGGGCCGTGGGGAATCGATTCCAAATCGCCCAGGCGGCGCCGAATCCATCGGCACATTCGGCGTGATAGAGCACGACCGTGGGGGGCTCACTGAACGGGTGTTGTATGCGGGATGCGATCATCGTGGCGAGCATACCATGAGGCTTTGCCGAGACTAAAGCCTCTTTATGCCGTGCGATCAGAGGTTGTTGAGATGGTCGATGAGCTGACGCAGCCGGCTGGCGCTTCGGCGGTTGGAAATGAAGGTCAAACGAGACAAGTTCCTCAGGTCCGGTTCGTCAAGTTCTTCGGGAAGTGGACCGCGCAACTCAAAGGTGCCCTCGGACAAGAGATCGCCAAATGTATCATGAAGGACGGCCACCTGTTCGGGGGAGATGGCGGTTTTTAACCGCATGGTCAACAAGCGTCCTACATATCGGATGGAATGGAATCGGCGATAGAAGTGTTTGATTTCCTCAATGGCCTCGTCCACGGATGTGGTGATTTTGAAGAGGCTGAGATCTTCAGGGTTGATCAGTTTACGAGCCAGCAGTTGGCGCGTGACGAAGCCGTACCAGTCGTCCCAATAGTCGCATCCGGGAGCCTGGAGGCAGACGATCGGCTGAGGATCGCTCTTGCCGGTTTGGGCGAGGGTCAGAATCTCAAAGCCTTCGTCATGCGTGCCAAAGCCGCCCGGGAACAAGGCAATCGCATTGGCCTCTTTTTGAAAGATCAGTTTTCGCGTGAAGAAGTATTTGAATGTGACGAGTTTTGGGTCATCGGCAATCGTGGCATTCGGGCCCTGCTCGAAGGGCAACATGATGTTTACCCCGAAGCTGTTTTCGCGGCCGGCGCCCTCCTGACATGCGCGCATAATCCCGTCAGCCCCTCCGGTAATGACCATGAATCCTTCTTCGACGATCTGACGGGAAAATTGGAAGGCCATCTGATAGTTGGGGTCATCCGAGGCCGTGCGGGCCGATCCGAAGATGCTGATCTTGCGTCGATCACGGTAGTCATGAAAGACGCGGAAGGCGTGGCGCAGTTCTTTGACGGCCCGGTTCACGATCTTGAGGTCCAAGGCATCCAGATGGGCATCGTGAAGCCGGAGTGTCCCGGCTAGGAGTTCCTTCATAATTGCGGCTTGCAGGTCGTCTTCCGGACTGTCGAGCAGGAGGCGAATCTGGCCGAGCAACTCCTCGTTCGAAGGGAGGGTGCGGGAACGGGTCTGGGAGGTCTTCATTGGGTTATCCATGTGTGGTGATGGCTCCATCCTCGGTCGAGAAAAAATATTATCAGGAGATTCCCGGTTGGTCAAAAGAATGGAGGATATCTGTGAGGTCAGAAACGATCGGGGGAGGGTGGCATGGTCTGAAGTGCCCAGGCCCTGATGCGTGCGAGGTCGGACGACGAGAGATCCGTGAATTGAATATCGACATGCCAGGTGTGGGTGCCGCTCGAGGTCTCAGCTGGTTCAGTTTCGGGACTCTCGCTGGCCAGCACTTTCCCCCGAATCGTCAGGGGAGTGTTTTGACCGGAAATGGAAAACGCCAGTACGACGTTCGTTCCTGTCGAGATTTTCGCGGTTGATTCGACCAATGCGCCGACATGGTTCAGTTGGATGATCATGGCATTATAGTTGAGCCCCTGAGCCGATGCGCGTCCGACCACACTCACCACTGAGGGGATCTTCGTGCGACGCCGGGCCGGCGTGAGCATGAGGTCTTGTGCCGTGAGGACTCCAACTGGTTGGTTCTGTTTGGTGACAATCAAGAGTGGTGCACCCGTCGCCATCATGAGGACTGAGGCGTCCGCTAAGGCCTGGTCGTATTCGATGAATTGCACCGGGCGTGTCATGATCGTTCGGACTTCGATGTCGTGCGGTTCGAGTCCCTGCGCGACGACTTTCTTGACGATATCGGTCGGCGTCATCAGCCCGAATTGCGCGTCGGTATCCTTCACCAGCAGGCAGGGGGCCTGTTCTCGTTCGAGTAATAGGGCCGCCTCACTGACGGAAATATCCCCGGGAATTTGCACGACTCCTGGCGTCATCATATGGGCAATCACAGTTGATAAGGGATTGGTAGTCTTGGCAGATTTATCATTGGTGTCCGACATGGGTTCGAGACCATCCCCGATTCGTCCTTGCACGATTCGTGAGGGTTTCGCCCCCCGGCGACGTACGCCAAAGTATAGCAGACGGAACGCCTTCGTTCGTGGCAAGGGCTTTCCTTGTCAAACAAGGGGTTGAGCGAATAGACTAGGCGAATTATCCCGGCAGCACAAGGGTAGATTGATGGTTGATCACGATTTGGTTTTTCAGGACTTTCACCGCCGCCTCAGGCCGATTTCTCCGCAGGGGATGGGGCTGTCGGTCGACGTCTACTCTCCCGATGTGTTCGAGCTGGTGACAGGCCTTAAGGAGCGAGGCCTTCGGCCTGGCTATCTCGAAGTCTTTAAGGCGACCACGACTGCCCTGGCAACGGTTCGACAGGCGCTGCCGGAGATGTCGCTGGCCTACCATGGGGAAGGTCTGTGGATCACGCAGCCGGATGTTCAGGCCTCTCCGTTCTTTCAGCAGGATGTCGGCGAGATGGTCACGCAGCTCAATAGCATTCAGAGTCTCTGGCTGAATCATGAATGTGCCATGAAGCAGATGGCGGGCTACTCGTTCGGCACCTATGTGCCGCCACTCTATACGCCGCTGAGCGCCGAGGTGGTGGCCGATAATATCGCGACGATTCAGGGGACGATTGATCGGCAGGGTCGTCGGGTAGACGGGACCTCGCCACTTTTCCTGTTGGAGATGCCGCCGCTCACATATTTTTCCCCTGGTACAATCCCTATCCCTCACTTTTTCCGGCTCGTCACCGCGCGAGTGCCCTGCGGTCTCGTGTTGGATATCGGGCACCTCTGGACGGTCTATCGCTATACGGCTGCCCGTCGACGAACGTCTCTTGCCCAATTCGCGAAGGAGTTCCTCGACGAATTTCCTCTGGAGCGGGTGGTCGAGATCCACGTGGCCGGGTTGGCCTGCCATGAGTCGAGTGATGGACCTGAGGGGGCGGAGGGGCTTCCTGAATGGATCGACGCCCATGCTGCGCCGATTCCCTCGATCCTCTTCACCATACTCGAACAGGTTCTGGCCCATCCGAACCTCGTGAGCCTCAGGGCGGTGGCGCTTGAAGTGGATACGAAGCCGATCGAGATGATTGTGGAGGAATATGCGGAGGCCGTTCGGCGTTTCTCACCCGTCGTTCAGCAGGCGATGGCCCGAGGAATGGCCGCTGCATGGCCGATCGCCGGGGTGCGTCCTTCATGTTCAGTTCCGAAGCCGATGAGCGAGTCTGACCGACAACAGTTGCGTGACGACTATGCGCGTTATGCGCAAATCATCTCAGGACAAATCCCCGCCACAGGTCAGGAATGGCAGGACGTGGCCGCGGATCAGGCAGGGCTCACATCCTATCGGACGTCCTATCTGCCCCACGAGATTCTCCATTGGGGGGGAGACCTCGTCGAGATGTTTCCCCAGACCTGTAAGGTGCTCGCGGAGCGGGGTGTCTGCCTCACTGAGTTTGTGGCCTTCTGGTTTCGCGCGCCACGCCCACTCACGCAGTCCTATGACTTCTTCCTCCTGAAGATCGACCGGTTTCTCGAATTTGTGACGGAATCTGCGCCGGACGTACGGATCTCTGCCCAACAGGAAGGCGATCAGTTGCGGCTGGCCTATGCGCAGGCGAATGAAGTAGGAGAACGAGCGATGGAGATGGAGCCATCCGCATGAGCTTTTGGCAATCGCTCACGGGACCGGTTATCGGGATGGCGCCAATGGACGGGGTCACCGATGCCACGTTCCGCCATACCGTGGCGATACACGGCAATGCAGATGTCTCCTTCACGGAGTTCACGCATGTGCATGACGTCTGCCGTGGGCCGGAGTTTTTGTTGGATTCCCTCATCTATCACGAGGCGGAACGACCGATCGTCGCGCAGCTCTATGGGAAAGACCCTGACCTCTTCTATCAGGCTGCCCATGCAGTCTGTGAGTTGGGGTTCGACGGATTGGATATCAACATGGGTTGCCCCTCGCGCAGTGTCGCCTCATCCGGCTCAGGCGCGGGGCTGATTCGAACGCCGGATGTGGCCCATGCGATCATGCAGGCCGCTCGACGAGGGATTGCCGATTGGGCGGCCGGTCAGACCCTGGAGGGTGCGGGACTCAAGCAGAGTAGAGTGGCGGCCTTCGAGCGGATGAACGAGCAGCGGCAGAACGCTCGCCCGCTTGTCCGTCGGACGATTCCTTTGTCTGTCAAGACACGCCTCGGCTACGACGTCGTCGTCGTCGATCGGTGGATCGAACATCTCCTCATGGAGCAGCCAGCCGTGATCTCCCTGCATGGCCGTACCCTGGAACAAATGTATCGAGGGGAAGCAGATTGGGACGCCATTGCGCGGGCGGCAGAGATTGCGCGGGGCAGCGGGACCTTGCTGTTTGGAAACGGCGACGTGCACAGTCTCCAGGACGTGGTCCGTCGTGTGCGGGATACCGGAGTCGATGGGGTGTTGGTCGGACGAGCCGTACTCGGGGCCCCTTGGTTCTTTCGGCAGAAAGAGGACGCGCGAATCTTGCTTCAGCAGCAGCTGCCAGGCCGGGGGCCTGAGCCGGTGGTGCCGCCACTCGACGTGCGTTTCGAGATGTTGCTCGATCATGCCAGACGGTTTGAAGCGGTGAGCGGGACGGGGCAGTTTCGGCGGATGCGTAAACACCTGGGGTGGTACTGTAAAGGGTTCCCTCATGCCGCCTCACTCCGGGCCAACATGGTCCGAGTCTCGTCGGTCGCCGACGTGGAGCAAGTGCTCGCTGATTTTCGCATGACCTGTATGAATCTTGAGGAAGGCCCTGAGCAGATCTCGCTCGAACCCCTGGCCTCTATTGAGCCCTCTTCGGCGTTGTAGATGTCACTCATTCTGGCTTCAACCTCTCCGCGCCGTCGCGAGTTGCTCGCATTGCTGGGCATCCCCTTCGTCGTCATAAGTCCATTGTTCGAGGAGCGGCTGGTGCCTGGTCTGACCGCGATCGAGCAGGTGCAGTCCTTCGCGCAGGGAAAAGCTCAGTCGGTCGCGAGGCTCGAGCTGGAGGCGATCGTGCTGGGGAGCGACACGGTCATCGAGCTGGATCATCACGTGCTCGGGAAGCCGGCTGACCTTGCGGAGGCCCGAGCGATGCTCCGGCGCCTGGCCGGCCGTGACCATCGAGTCCTCACAGCGGTCGCGCTGGTCTGTTCAGCTCGTGCGATGGACGTTGTTGCGCTATCCGCAGCGGTTGTTCGGATGAAGCCCTTCGATGAACGAGCGCATGAGCGCTATCTGGGGACCGGAGAAAGTTTGGGGAAGGCCGGCGCCTATTCGATCCAGGGAGCAGGCGGAGACCTGATCGATTCCATTACCGGCGATTTCCCCACCGTGGTTGGCCTGCCGCTTCGTCTGGTCGCCCAGTTGCTGATGCAAGCCGGCGTGAGTATGCCGGTCGATCTTGAGCAACTGTATGGTGCCAAGCCCTATGCCAACTGGGCTCGCTTCTCGGTCTGATTGCAAAGGGGTAGGGGTTTCCGTACAATGCCGCCCCATCATTTGTTGTCTTGTTTACGGAGGAAGTTATGAGCGTGCGATGCCTGACATCAGTGGCGCGGGTTGGTGTCGTTGTTACCTGTGTTGTCGTGGGTCTGCTGACGGTCGTCGGTCCCCAGACGGTCCTGGCGATCGATGTGAAATTATCCGCAGAAGAAGCGCAGAAGGCCTTGGAAGCCGGGCGGGCGCCGATGGAGAAGGCCAACAGCCCGGAGGACGTCAAGAAAGTCCTTCAGCAAGCTTCCCTGGTGACGCGAGTGGGCGCCGATCCAGAAAAAGATTCCTGTGGAGCCAGTGCCATCCTCAGGACCAAGCGGTATCGCCTTGAAGCCTTTGGCCGGCAGGAAGCGGCCGAGTCCAAGAAGCGGAAGATGGATGTGCGCATGCCCGACGAATTCATCAAGAAAGTCGTGGACATGCCCAATATGGAAATTGAAGTTCAGCTCTGTGGCGATGACGAGTACTTTGCAGAGGGCGCCCTGATCGAGTTGCAACAGGGCTCCAAGAAGATCAAGCCCATCGATATCGCCAAAGCCGAACGTGGCCGAAAGAATGAAGGCAGTGGGCCGGCCTACCGGTCGCGCTTTACCGCATTGTTCGCATATGAAAAGTTTGATCCTCAGGCGGCATCCCTGTTCGTCGTGAATCTTCAGGACGGAAAAGAGGCGAGAATCGCCGCTGATTTCTCCAAAGTGAAGTAGCTCGGTCTCTTCAATCCTGCCCCTGCCAGCGAGCATAACCGCTGTCAGGGGCCTGTTCTTCCGTACCAGTTCAGTCAGCCGTTGGTCCCACCCTTGCATTTTCATTCCTGTACGTTGATAAAACCGGTGCAATAGCTGGAACATTGAGGCGTTTGTCCCCAAAGGCAGGTCTGTGCCTGTCGCATTTCGCGACAGGAGGCTTGACCATCCTGGGAGCAAAGGGCTAGCGTCTGATTTCCTGTCAGCAGAGAAGGGGTGAAGCATGACCGAAGAGTGGGGTGCGATTCTCGTCGTCGATGACGATGCGGAAATGCGGGAGCTTGTCCATGATGTCCTCAAGGACCGTGGGCATCAGATCACGATGGCGGGGAGCGGACCGGAGGCTCTCAAGCTATTGGAGGAGAAAGATCACGCGGTCGTGCTGACGGATTTGCGGATGAAAGGGATGCTGGGGACGGAGTTGTTAACGGAGATCAGGCGCCTCTATCCGGACATCGGGGTCATTCTCATGACCGCGTTTGGGTCGGTGGACACCGCGGTGGAAGCCATGAAGCGGGGCGCCAGCGACTACTTGACCAAGCCGGTGAAAAACGAGGAGTTGGTTCGTGTAGTCGAGCGCGCGATTCGCGAAGCGGCGTTACGACGGGAAGTGAATCGGCTCCGGCGAGAGGTGCACAAGGAGTACAGTTTTCATCAGATCATCGGCAAGAGTAAGCCGATGCAGGAGATATTCGATCTGATCCGGCGGGTGGCCAATAGCCCGACGAATCTCCTGATCACCGGCGAAAGCGGAACCGGCAAAGAGTTGGTGGCCAAGGCCATCCACTATAATAGTGACCGCAAGGATGCGCCGTTCATTCCCGTCAACTGCGCCGCCATCCCGGAACAGCTGCTCGAAAGCGAGCTGTTCGGCCATATGCGTGGCTCATTCACGGATGCCAAGGTGGATAAGCGGGGCCTCTTTGAAGAGGCGCAAAAGGGGACGCTGTTCCTCGACGAGATCAGCGAACTGCCATTGATGCTGCAGGCCAAGATTTTGCGCGCGATCCAGGAGAAAGAAATTCGTCGCGTGGGAGCGAACAAGCCGATCGCCGTCGATGTCCGCATCATTGCGGCGACGAATCTCAACCTGACGGAAGAGGTCAAGGCGAAACATTTCCGTGAGGATTTGTATTACCGGCTGAACGTGATCGAGCTACGCCTTCCCCCCTTGCGTGAGCGCCGCGAAGATATTCCGTTGCTCGTGGATGCGTTCATGAAGAAATGTGCCGCGTCCCGCGGGAAGCAGATACAGGGCGTGAGCGAGTCTGCGCTGGCCATGCTGGTGGATTATGCCTGGCCGGGCAATGTGCGTGAATTGGAAAATGTGATCGAACGGGCCGTCACGCTCAGCCGGAGCGAACAGATTGTCCCGGACGACCTCCCGGTGACGCTTCAGGGCGCCCGTGGCGACCGGCGACTTCTCGATGATGCGGCTGAACGGACCCTCCCGCTGGACCAAGTGGAGAAAGAATACATTCTCAAGATCCTCGAGAAGACCGGCGGCAATAAATACCAGGCCGCGCAAGTACTTGGGATCGATCGCAAGACGCTCTATCGGAAGTTGGGCGAGATCGAAGGGAAGACGCCAGCGTGAGTCCAGAGTCGTTCGATAGCGAGCAGCAGTTTCGTCTTATTGTAGAGGCCGCTCCCAATGGGATGTTGCTCATTGATGAGCGTGGAGCGATCGTGATGGTGAATACCTCTGCTCTTCACCAATTCGGCTACGAGAGAGACGAGTTGCTCGGCCAGTCGGTCGAGATGCTTATTCCAGGACCGTTTCGATCCGATCATCGGCAGCACCATGCCGGGTTCATGAAGGCTCCCCAGGCACGGTCGATGGGGGGGCAGCGCGAGTTGTTCGGTTTGCGGAAGGACGGGAGCGAGTTTGCGGTGGAAATCGGACTCACGCCTATTCAGACGGCCAAGGGGATGGGGGTGGTGGCGTCGGTCGTGGATATTTCAGAGCGCAAACGTCTGGAGGTGCAACTCCGACGGGCTGAGCGGTTGGCGGAGTTGGGCACATTGGCTTCCGGTATGGCGCATGAAATCGGGACGCCGATGAACGTGATCCTCGGGCGTGCGGAATACCTGCTCCAACGCGCAGCCGATGACGGGATGAAGAAGGGCCTGACCACCATCATCACGCAGGTCGAGCGCATCACCAAGGTGATGAACCAACTCCTGGCCTTTGCCCGGCGGAGGACGCCGGAGCGGCGGGCCGTCGATCTTGCGAAGATCGTGGACGATAGCCTGGAAATGTTCCAGGAACGGATCGCCCACAGTCACATCACGGTCGACACGACGATTGAATCGTCATTGCCCTTTGTCCATGCCGATCAAGACCAGCTCATCCAGGTACTCATCAATCTCGTGATGAACAGTCTCCATGCCATGCCGGAGGGAGGGCGTCTTAGGCTGGGCCTCGCGCGTGAAGGCGATTATGTGCGCCTTGAGGTCGCCGATACCGGACATGGCATGCCGGAGGAGATCCGCACAAAAATCTTCGATCCTTTTTTTACCACCAAAGATTTCGGAAAGGGAACCGGCCTGGGTCTCACGGTGGTGAAAGGCATCATCGAGGAACATGGCGGGACCATTACCCTGGAGAGTGCAGTCGAAAAGGGGACGACCTTTACAATCCGACTCCCTATTGACTCGGCTCAGACTGCTGGTACGTCTCGATCAGCTCCATCAATATAAATAATAGGCCCCTCATAAGTAAGTCGATTGTCGGTGAGCCCTCTCTGTCGCGATCTGCGACAGGAGCGGGGTGACGCCTGTCCCAATTCTCGCCAGCTCTAACTGTTTTCCTCGCCATATGTCATGTGAGCCTGTAGGAATTTCAAGCGGATTTGCGTACTTACGGACTCCATGGCCTCACAACTGCTAGGAGGCAAGTTGGCATAGGTTGTGAATTCTTATCTTTCACGTAAGCCAAGTGGCTGGAGGTAGAGGGGGTACGTGATGTTGCAGGAACGGACGCCAGTGGTCCTACTCATTGCCGAAGATGACCAGGACATGCGAAGTTTGTTGTGCGATGAGTTATGGGATCTTGGGGTCTCTATCCGGGAAGCGGCCGATGGGGATGAGGCGCTTCGGTCGGTGCTGGATGCTCGTCCGACATTGATTCTCACGGATCTCCGTATGCCGGCAGGGGGCTTAGATTATATTGCCAGGCTCCGGACCTTTGCTCCCGGGGTCCCTATTGTGCTGCTGACGTCATTTGGCGACCCCAAGACGAAAGCCGATGCCTTGGCTATCGGCGTCGAGGCGTATTTCGACAAGCCGGTTCGCCTGAGCGAACTCAAGGGAACCGTCCGGCGCCTCTTAGGCCCGGCATTGAATGGAAAAATAGACTGAGACCTTGTACCCTAGCGACTCTTTAGCTTGTGAGAGGTGTGAGATGGCCGGATCTCAACGAGACCATTCGTCTGTCCCCTTCCTAACCGATCCCATCCTTGCAGCTCGACTGGAAGCCATCAAGCAGTTAGCCGGTGGGTTTTCCGATCGGGTGGCGGTGGTGGATCGTGACTTCAATGTGATCTACGCGAACGAATCGGCATGGTCTGAAGACACATCAACGTCATCGGGCCATTCAGCCAAGTGTTATCAGGCCTTTGCTCACCGGAGCGATCCCTGTGGCACCTGCCCGGCGACCAAGATGTACGAATCGCCTGAGGTTCGGTCCGTGGCCTGTGCGTCCGGCGGGGATGGCACGGCCTGTGGGATGCATCAGGCGTTTCCGCTTGTTTCAAGCAGCGGCAAGGTCGAGTCGGTACTGGTGCTGTTCAAGGCCTTGCCGAAAGCCGAGATGCAGACGAGTGGTGCGCATGCGGCCGTGAAGCAGGGGGCGAAGCTGGGCGAGTTGATCGGCTCGAGCGCGCCAATGCGAGAAGTGCTCGAGATGATCCGGCTCGTGGCGGACAGTTGCGCTACCGTGTTGATTCAGGGAGAGAGCGGCACCGGGAAGGAACTGGTGGCGAAAACGATTCATCAGACCAGCTATCGACGGGACAAACCGTTCGTCGTCGTCGATTGCGGTTCGTTGCCTGAAACGCTGTTGGAGAGTGAGCTCTTCGGCCATGTGAAGGGCTCCTTCACCGGCGCACATGCCACCAAACGTGGACTCTTCGAAGAGGCGGATGGCGGGACGATCTTCCTGGACGAAATCGCCGATACGACTGCGACCTTTCAATCCAAGTTGCTGCGGGTGCTTCAGGAAGGGGAGATCAAGCGGGTCGGAGGCAATCAGCCGATCAAGATCGATGTGCGGGTCGTGTCTGCGACGAACAGGGATCTTGTCGAGCTCGTCAAGGCCAAGAGCTTTCGGCAAGACCTCTACTATCGGCTGGCGGTGCTGCCGTTGTCTCTTCCTCCGCTCCGTCACCGGCGAGAAGATATCCCGCTCCTGGTGCAGCATTTCGTGGCGGCGTCCTGCAAGCGCCACCGGCAGCCAGTCCGGCAGGTCTCGCCGGATGTGATGCAGGCGCTCACCCAGGCCACATGGCCTGGCAACGTGCGGGAGCTTCAACACTATATAGAGCGGGCCGTCGTTACCACCACTGGTCCCACGTTGAATTGCAAGGACATCGTGGCAATGGGATCGAAACCGGTTGAACACGATCTCCGTACCGTTGCCCGCGGGGCGACCCGCCAGGCAGAGCATGCACGGATTCTTCAAGCGCTCCAGCAAACAGGGAATAATCGTGCGCAGGCCGCTAAGCTCCTCAAGATCAGCCGGGCGAGCCTCTATAACAAGCTCCGTAGTTATGGAGTGGGTGAGGCCTGACGTGAGGGAGGTGGCCCCTTCGACTGCATTCCAGTCTCCGCCTATTAGTGCTCCTCGACTCAGCTCCCGCTGACTCAGTAAGACGCCTTTCTTGTGCCGCCAATCCGTTCGTTCGTACCCCATTTCTTCTTCGCAAGGCTCTAGCGACTGCCCGTTTCCGCCCCACATTTCCATAGCAACTGTCCAATGAATTGGACAGTCTATCTGTTTGAATTTACTGCATTTGTAATTACTGCACGAAGAGACTGTCTAGTTCTGTAGAAGATTCTCCGGTTGACGGGACGAATTTCACAGAGTCGTCCTGTGCGAATCGTAAGGACTGGAGCGGATTCGCTGCTCATTCCTCCCGCTTTCTCTGTCGAGGCACGCAAGCTGCGTATACGTAGCGTTGCTGGTGGAGGTCTGGGTGATTAGGACCGGCCTCCGAATGACCCTCTTCTCCGTAAGGAGGACCCTTCACCAGCACCTAACGAAGGCCAAGGGAAGCAAAGTAGGGAAGAGATCAGCCGTCAGCAATCGGCTTGCAGGGGAAAATCGAACACTGAAGCCGATCGCTCACAGCTGATAGCGCACGTAAGTTGGATTCAACCATCCGCCAGGTAAGGCGGACATAACAGGGGGAGGCCGTACTATGAGGGGTGATGTGTGTAAACCAACGCGCAAGCGGCGCCGTACGAGGTTGGCGCTGATGCTGCAGAGCGTCTTGCTGGCCGGCAGTCTGGTGGCAACACCGGGGCTGTTTGCGGCGGGAGCAGGAGAGGAGTCCCATCAAGGGCATGCCACTCCGGTCGCCATGCCGGGATGGACTCAGCAGTTGAAGGGCCAGACCGTGGTGGAAAATGCCATGGAGGGTCGTGCCGGTAATGCAGAAAAGATGGAGATGCAGCACCATCGCCTGATGGAGAAGCTCGAGCAGCAGGCGCAGAAAGATGCCAAGGCGCAGCAGACGTCCGGTGCCTTCAACGAGATGTCGATGATGCACCAGTACATGGGCCAGGACGGTAGCAGCTTCTTGCTGATGTCGGATGGGACCAAGGGTGAGCCGGTGATGACGTCGGGCGGGAAGTGTCCGGCCGGTGTGCCGGTAAAGAAGTACGACGTGTCGATGATCAACGTCGAGATCACGTTGAACCGTTGGCTCGATTTCTATCCAGGCTACATGTACGTGTTGGCCCAGGATGTCGACAAGGTGCGGGCCGAAGAAGCCAAGAACAAAGCCGCGCGCGACAAGGATGGCTTCGATCCGGGAGCGGTGACCACCGGGTTGCAGGGCGACATGATTCAGCCTCTGGTGCTTCGCGTCAACCAGGGCGATTGCATGAAAATGACCCTCCGCAATCAGATGGAAGGTGAAGACGGCAGTCTGTTCGTCAGCGCCTCCAGCATGATCGTCAGCGCGACCGGCAAGCCGGCCACGACGACGAATCCTGAGTCCATCGTGGCTCCTGGCAAGTCGCAGGAGTTCGAGTGGTACATCCATCCCCAGATGCAGGAGGGTGTGCGGCAGTTTCACTCCTACAGCCACGACCGTGAGTTGACCGTGCTGGGTCTCTTCGGTGCCCTCATTGTGGAGCCGAAGGGATCGACGTATGTCGATTCGTTGGGGACTGGCCCCGATAAGCCGGTCACGAGCGGCTGGCAAGTGAACATCGACAACGGGTCCGGACCGGACTTCCGCGAGTTCGTGTTGTTCTATCACGAGATCGGCGATGAAGCCTTCCGTCCGTTGAACAAGAAGGGCGACTTCCTCCCGCAGCGCGATCCGCTGACGGATGCCTATCGTCCGGGTGGCCGTGCGATCAACTATCGCAGCGAGCCCTTCGGTATCGATGAAATGCATCTGCAGCACGAGTATTTCGGTTTCGAAGATGAGTCGATGGCCTACAGCGCCTATACGTTCGGCGATACGCCGACCACAATTGCCCGCGGCTATCTGGGCGATCCGGTCAAGTGGCGGTTGGTGCATGGTGGATCGGAAGTGTTCCATTCCCACCATCCGCACAGCGGAACGATCCGCTGGCAGCGCAGCCCGCGTGCCGATCAGGAAGAACATTGGTACAAGGGTCAGGATGGTCCTGTGAAGTATCCGGTCGTCCGGACCAAGTCCGATCGCGTGGACGTGGAAGTCATCGGGCCATCAGAAGCCTTGGACCTCGAACCGGAATGCGGTGGCGGTGGCTGCCAGCATCTGGCCGGTGAATTCCTGTATCACTGCCATGTCGCGCACCATTATGTGGCGGGCATGTGGGGGTACGGCCGTTTCTACAATACGCTGCAAGTCGGCGCGGCCCATACGGACACGATGCCTGACTTGGCGGAATTGCCGGACCGGAAGGGCCGGATGAAGCAGGGCGTGTCGTCCGATAAGTTGATCGGGACGACCGTCGATTGGTTCGGGAAGGTCTTCAAGATTGTCGACAAGAGCCAGAAGACCAACTGGAAGTCCGATCCCGTCATTGTGAACATCAAGGATTGGGTCGAAATGTTTGTGCCGGCCGCCGGTCAGCCAGGCCACACGAACGATGAGAAGGCTCAGATCATCTCCTACGATTCCACCGTGTGGGATTGGAAGTGGGATGGCAACATTGCCAGGGGCGAGCGTGAAAGCACCGCCCAGAATCCGAAGTACCCGGCGGCAGCCAAGTGGGATGACAGCACCAGACCAGCCATCCTGTTTGATCCGACCACGGCCAAGATGTCCTGGCCTCTGTTCAAGCCGCACTTCGGCAAGCGGGTACCGTTCTCTGCCAACCACAGCGGTGCGCCATGGCTGGAACCGATTCACCAGGACGCTAATGGTGAGCGGACTTCCGAGCCGGCACAGCCGGGCGAGCAGGGCCGTTGGAGCCTCTGCCCCGACAATGCCAATCGTAAGCATTACAACATCCATTTCGTCCGTATGCCGATTACTCTAGCCAAGAAGCAGGGCAAAGAGCCGGCGATGGTCGATAAGGACGGTCTGATCTACGTGCTCCATGAAGAGGAGAACCTGACCAGAGCGAACGACGACCTCAAGCTTCCGGCGGTCATTCGCGCCAACGTGTATGACTGCGTGGACTTGTTGTTGACGAGCGAATGGGACGACGACGATTACACGAATTTCCAGTCGTCCAAGATCAACATCCATCCCCACTTCTTCCAGTTCGACACGGGGAATTCGGATGGTGTCATCTCCGGGTTCGAGTATGAAATGTCGGTCCGTCCGTTCACCATGTGGGGCAAGAAGACCAAGCATGGGTTGCCGGCCCCGATGGTCGGTAAGCTGACGGGTGCCGTGAAGGCTGGTTCTGCGTCCATGAAGATTCAGATGGCGCCGGGTGCCACGCCGTTCCATGTGAACACCGAAGTGATGGTGGGCATGGATTGTTTGGAGAAGGGCCACGATGCCACGGCTTCATTGCCGCGGGACAAGAGCTGTCAGGAAGTCGCCAGGATCAAGGAGATCAAGGGCGAGAACGTGACGTTCTTCAAGCCACTGAAGCAGAACCATCCGGCGGGCGATCTCGTGTCGCCGGAGTTCGTGCGGTACCGGTGGTGGGTGGACGTCGATATGGGGACCGTGTTCTGGCATGACCACGCGTTCGGCGCGACGACCTGGCCGCATGGCGGGTTCGGCGTGACGATCGTGGAGCCGTTCGGGTCCACCTATCACGATCCGAAGAACGGCAAGCTGGTGTATAGCGGTCCGATTGCCGATATTCACAGCAACGAGCCGATCGGTGCCGGTGTGAGTGGCAGCTTCCGTGAGTTGATGGTGTCGATCCATGACACCGTTCCGCACACGGTGAACACCATCGAGGCGGGCAATCCTCCGGGACAGCCCATCGAAGTGGCGTTGGAAGCAGGCAAGACCATTTCGTTCCAGATGCCGGATAAGATTCTGGCTTCTCCGAACAAGTACATCAACGGCGGTACGCATACGACCGGTAGCGGGTTCAACTTCCGCGCGGCTCCGTTTGCACAACGTCTGTCCAACAATCCGGATACGTCCAAGCTGTTCAACAGCGCGATCCATGGCGATCCTGGTACGCCGCTCTTGCGGGCGTACACTGGGGACACCATGGTGTTCCGTCTGTTGCACCAGCTCATGAACGAATCCCACGTCTGGACCATTTCAGGCCATACCTTCCTCACGGAACGGTATGCGGCAGATGCCAATCGGAAGAACTCGATTCACGTCGGGATCGCCGAGCGGTATGACCTCGTGAGCAAAGCGGGCGGATTCCAGGGCATGCCGGGCGACTACATCCACTTCAACGGCAGAACGTCACACTTCGCCGAAGGTGGATGGGGTATCGTGCGCGTGCTCGATAAAGAAGTGGCGGACTTGAAGCCATTGCCCAGAGGAACCAATCCTCTCGGGATTCCGGCCACGCCGAGTTCCGTCTGTCCGTCCGATGCCCCGGTGAAGAATTTCAACGTCGTGTCCTTGGACCGTCCGTTGAAGCTCCACCCGAAGGCGCCGGATGTGATCGAAGTCGACTTTGAGCGCAAGATCGAAATGACCGTGCCGGAAGGCAAGATCTTCGCGCTGGAAGAAGAAGCGACCACGGTGGCGGGCAATGTGATGCCGAATCCTCTCACGTTGCGTGCCAATCTTGGCGACTGCATCAAGGTCCATCTGAAGAACAAGATGAAGGCGAGCCGGGCGTCATTCTTTGCGCCGGGCCTGGCTTTCGATCCGAGAGACAGCCAGGGCCTGAACGTCGGGAACAATCCTGGCGATCAGACGATTGCCCCAGGCGAGAGCCGCACCTATACCTACTACGCGCATCCTTCCAACAAGGAAACGACGTCGCTGGTGTGGGACGGTGGCAACATCGTCGTCAATCCGCGCAACGGATTGTACGGAGCGGTGGTCATCGGGCCGAAGGGCTCCCAGTATCGTGACCCTGTCACCGGGGCCGATATCTCGCAGAAGAATTCATGGAGAGCTGACGTCATTGTGGACGCCAGCCTGCCAGAGAACGTCGGCAAGCGGAACTACCGTGACGTGGCCCTCTTCTTCCAAGATGAGGACAACATCATCGGCACCGCGTTCATGCCCTATGTGCAAAACGTCGCCGGGTTGACGTCGGTCAACTATCGCGCGGAACCCTATAAGTTCCGTGAGGAGCAAGGCTGCTCGCTGGGCAAGATTTTCCAGCCCTGCGTGGTGGACAAGCCCGAAGATCCGATCACGCCTCTGATCGAGGCGCATGCCGGTGACGCGATTCGCATCCATGTGATCGGCGCGAACAGCGAACAGAACGGGATGTTTGCGGTCGAAGGCCATGAATGGCCGATCGAGCCCTACATGCCCGGTGCCGACATGATCAGCGTGGTGGAGTATGCCGGGTCCGAGATCCTCGATGTGTTCCTCCGTGGCGGTGCGGGCGGCCCGTATCGTCAGGTGGGAGACTTCGTGTGGTCCAATGCGCGGCTGCCCTACACGCAGTCCGGACAATGGGGCTACCTCCGTGTGTTGCCGGTCGGTGACTCACGGATCCAACCGCTGAGCGCTCAAGGAATGGGCGCCAAGCGTGCGGATGTGCAGCCAGAGCCTCGTGCTATTCCGACGGCGATGAAGTAGTCGACAGCGGAATAGTCTCGGTCAAGACGGGGGAGCTGCGCGTA
>JAUSMA010000066.1 GCA_030645475.1 Nitrospirota bacterium | reverse complement strand
CCAGGTAAAGCTGGTCGGCTAAGGTTCCGCCAAGAATTCCGACGACCAGAAGAGCCAGCGCATAGATGCCGAATGTTTGAAACGTTTCAGGCGCCGTCAGCCGGCTCGGCGGCAGCCACCCCCACACTTCAGCAAGACCGTACAGTTGAATGTTGGTTAAAAGTCCGAACAGAATGATGCAGAAACAGGCGGCAAGAAGCCCCACTCGCCGGCGAGGGACGAGACTGGCCGCCGCCACCGTCATGACATACAACACCGCGAAGGGACTCTCGACCCCCCCGGTCCTCGCAACCAACACCGTTTCAAGAAGGAAGTCGATCCCGACCTGAGCCCAGAAAAATATCGTGAGCGAAACTGGTGAGGTCAGCCTACGGAGCAGGAGAGCGGAAGGAATCGTCAGAACGTACGTCAGAACCATCAGAGTGTAGAACGTTTCAACCCGCCCACCCTTCGCAACTTGGAAGGCGAGAGACAGACCGAGCGTCAGGCTCACAAGGGCGAGTCGAAGCCCCATGAGCCAATAGAGCCTTACGCGCAAATCATTCATGAGAAGAGGGCCATTGCGGGAGAAGGTCACGCCCTGCGCTGAAACACGCTACATACATTCTTACCCGACAAGAGATCGGCCACCACCTCTTCCTCCTGAGTAGAGGCAGGAAATGGTTCGTCCAGTAAAGTTATAGACCTTTACAGCAAAGAGGCATTGCCTCACCTTCGTGAGGGGCACGCAACCGAACACCGACCTCTAGCCTATGGCTTCCGACATTTTGAAGATTGGAAGATACATCGCGATCACAATAAACCCAATTACAATCCCCAAGAACACCATCATGACGGGCTCCAACAATGAGGTGAGCGACGCGACTGCCTGATCGACCTCATCCTCGTAAAAATCTGCAATCTTTCCCAGCATCGCGTCCAGCGCGCCAGTTGATTCACCGACGGCGATCATATGCGTCACCATCTTGGGAAATATTCCGCTTGCCGCCAGGGGATCAGCAATGGTCTTTCCACCGCTGATACTGACGCGAGCATTGATCAATGCTTCCTCAATAACCTTATTGCCTGCCGTCTTTGCGCAGATAGTCAAGCCGTCCAGCAGAGGCACTCCACTCCCGAGCAATGTTCCAAGGGTACGCGAAAACTTAGCGACTGAGGCCTTCCTGATTAGGTCCCCAAACACTGGCGTCTTGAGAAGTAACTTGTCGATAGCCATTCGGCCCTGGGCGGTTGCATAGTATTTCTTGATACTAAAGACGACCGCCCCGATGCTCCCTAACATCACATACCAATAGGACGTGAACACATTGCTGACATCAATGACGAACTGCGTAGGACCCGGCAGCCCCATTTTCCCGCCGGATAATTCATTGAACATTTTCGCGAAGATCGGAATGACCCAAATCATTAGGACCGTGATCACCACCGCCGCAACACCGAGAATTGCAGAAGGGTAGATCATGGCAGATTTGATCTGTCCTTTGAGCTTCATCGCTTTCTCGATGTATTTCGCGAGGCGCGTCAAGATCGTATCGAGCAGGCCACCCACCTCACCAGCATGCACTAGGTTGACGTAGAGATCGTCGAACACTTTGGGGTGGCGACGTAGAGCATCCGAAAAAGTTGAACCGGCTTCCACATGAGTCTTCACTTCTCCGATCGTCTCTCGTAACACTTTATTCTCGGACTGGGTCGAGAGAATTTCGAGACA